>NZ_JAIUKC010000214.1:0-14604 GCF_020177435.1 Saccharopolyspora sp. 7B
CCGCGGCTCCATCGAGGCGACCGCGCCGGTGACCTCGATCGGGTCGCCGACCAGCGCGGTGTCGAAGTAGCTCTTCGCGTCGGCCTCGCTCAGGTTGATGCAGCCGTGCGAGGTGTTGACCTTGCCGAGGTTGGCGCGGTTCTCCTCGTTCTCGTGGATGAACTCGCCGTGGTTGGACATCCGGACGGCCCACTTCTTCTCCACGTCGGTGTAGCCGTAGCGCGGGTTGTCCATGATCTCGACGGGGTTCTTCTGCATCACGATGTAGGTGCCGTTGGGCGTGTTCAGCTCCGGGTCGTGGTCCTTGCCGTAGCTGGCCGCGTAGCTGGCGACCTGCTTGCCGTCCCGCTCCACGACCATCTGGTGGGTGGAGGCGTCGGCCTTCACGACCTGCGAGCGGCCGATGGTGAACTCGGTGGTCAGGTCGGAGCGGCCGTACTCGCCCTCGCCGTAGTGCACGCCGTAGAGGTCGGCGTCCACCTCGACCTCGGTGCCCGCGGGCCAGTACTCCTTCGGCCGCCAGTCCACCTGGGTGTCCGACAGCCACGCCCAGGCGCCTTCGACGGGCACCGAGGTGCGGACCTTCAGCGCGCGCTCGGCGGCGGCCTTGTCGGTGACGGGGTCGTCGAACTTCACGCTGATCGGCATCGCGACGCCGACCTCGCTGTGGTCGGTCGGGTTGACGGTGGCGCGGACCTGCTTGGCCGGGGAGATCGTGGTGAAGCTGCCCTGCACCGGGACGCTCTTGCCGTCGGTGCCGGTGGCCTCGCCGGACCAGGTGTAGGTCTTGCCGTAGCCGAGCTGCTCGCCCGCGGTCCAGCTGAGGCCGTCGTCGGCGAGATCGCCCTCGACCTCCTTGCCGTCGCCGTTGGTCAGCGCGACGTCGTCGAGCTTGCCGCCTTCGACGCTGACCTTCACCGGCGCGGCCGGGTTCACGTCGGAGCCGCCGCCGGGTTCGAGGTGCACCTTGGCGAGCGGGGCCTGCGCCTGCGTGCCGCCGCCGGTTCCGCCCCCGTCCGTGGACTGCGTCCCGCAGCCCGATAGCAGCAGCACGGCCACCAGCGTTCCCGCCAGCGCGGTCCACAGCTGCCGTACCCGACTCACCCTGCTCAGCACTCCTCGACCCCGATCCGTTCCGACGTGGTTCTCACAACCGCAAGACGTGCGGCGCCTCGAAAAGATGCCGCCGATCAACAGTGTGTCGTGTCACAGGATCGCCATCGCGGGCGCCCCCGGCACGCTTGAGCCGCTCTTTCGAGTGAACAATCTTCACCCGGCAGAGCTATGACCAGGGGGAACCATGATCGCCCGCCGTGTTCAACCGCCATCCGGCCGCTCTCCGCCCCGCACCGCTCCGCCACCGACGGGCCGAGGGTGGGGCAACTCACCGCTCATCCGCGATCACACCGGGAGTTGGCGGTGCAGTACGCACAGCTCCACGTCCAGCTCCGCGAGGACGTCCGCGATGGGGCTCGCGAACCCGGTCATCCCGCTGCGGGTGCCCGCGAACAGCAGCCCGACCACCCGGCCGTCGTCGTTGACCACGGCACCGCCGGCGTCCCCGACCCGCAGGAAGCAGCCGCCGCCCGGCGGGCAGTCGATCCGGATCTGCTCCCGCAGCACGCGCACGCCCAGCGCCGCCCCGTGATCCACCCGCACCGTCACGTCCACCGAGGTCACCACCCCGCTGGTCACCCCGCTGCCGTAGCCGCACTTACGCACCTGCTCGCCCGGGTAGGCGGCGCACTGCCCCGTCACCGGTCCGATGCCCGGGATCACCGGCGAGTGACCGACGCCCCTGCCCAGGGTGACCGCGGCCGCGTCCACCCGGCCGGACAGCGCGCCCCGCGCCAAGTCCGCGTACACGTGACCGGTGTCCGGATCGACCATCCGGTCGCCGACCGCCCAGCCGTCGTCCAAGCAGGCCACGTCGAACGTCGTCAGCCCCATCGTCGCCACCGCGGGCGGGTGCCCCACGACCAGCGCGCCCAGGGTGCCGGTGCGGCGGTAGCGGCCCGCGTACCGGGCGTCCGGCGGGGCCAGCTGCACCGAGCGGCAGGGAGCCAGCCCGTCGCCGCCGGTCACCGCGCCGTCGTGCGCGAAACCGCGGCCGCGCAGCGCCACCGACTCCTCCGCGCACGTGTGCACGTGCTGGAGCAGCGGTTTCTCCTCGATGACGTCGGTGGGGATGCCGAGCACGTCCGGCGGGATCTGGGTACCCGGCCACACCCGGTCGGCCGGGCGCTTGCGCGCCACCGACACGACGATGCCCTGTTCGCCGGTGAACCGGCCCGCGGTGCGCTTCTCACCGATGTCGACCGCGGTGACGCCGGGGAGGTCCAGCAGCTGGTCCTCGACCGCGCGCTTGATCGGCCTGATGACCGCTCTGTCCCGAAGTTCCCTGATGCTGAGCATGGCGGCCCCCTCCAGCAACCATTTAACACTCAGGGTTAACCGTTAGTCACGAAGAGTCACCCTTCCGGCCGGTCGGCAGTCAGGTGAACCCGGATCCGGAACAGGCCTCCGGCCGCGGCCGGACGTGGAGCGCGAGCCGCGCGGGGCTCAGAGCGAACAGTCCACCAGCACCGGCTCCGGCGCCAGCGACACGCCGAACGCCGAGCTCACCCCGTCCCGCACTTCACGCGCAAGGTGGAGCAGGTCCGCCGTGCTCGCCGAGCCCCGGTTCGTCAGCGCGAGGGTGTGCTTGCCGGACAGCGCGGTCCGCCCGCCCGGACCGGAGTGGCCCTTGCCGAACCCGGCGCGGTCGATCAACCAGGCCGCGGACAGCTTCGTGCGCCCCTCCGATGCCGGGTACTGCGGCACCTTCTCGTCCGGTCCGACGTGGGCCGCGATCAGCTCCAGCACCCCGGGCAGGTCCGCCGCCTCCACGATCGGGTTGGTGAAGAAGGAGCCCGCGCTCCACGTGTCGTGGTCGTCCGGGTCGAGCACCATGCCCTTCGAACGCCGTAAACGCAGCACCGCTTCGCGCACCCGGACCACGTCGACGCGCGCCCCCGGGTTCACGTCGAGCTCGCGGGCCAGCTCGGCGTACCGGATCGGCGCCGACTGACCGCCGTCGCGCAGCAGGTAGCGGGCGCGCAGCACCACCGCGTCGTCGGTGTGCTTGAGGATGCTGCCCCGGTAGACGAGCCCGAGGTCGTCGGCGAGCACGGTGCGGATCCGCCCGGTGCGCCGGTCCAGCAGGTCCACCGAAACGAGCATCTCGGAGATCTCCACGCCGTAGGCGCCGACGTTCTGCACCGGGGTGGCGCCGGTGAGCCCGGGGATCCCGGACAAGCACTCCAGGTTGCCGAGCCCCTGGTGGACGGTGTCGGCGACGACGTCGTCCCAGTCCTCGCCCGCTTCGACGGTGAGCTGCACGAACCCGTCCACGATGTCGTAGCGGCGCCCGCCGGTGGCGATCCGCACGACGCGGCCGTCGAAGCCCTCGTCGGCGATCACCAGGTTGGAGCCGCCGCCGAGCACCAGCAGCCGCTGGCCCGCCGCGTCGGACTCGCGGACCGCCTCGGCCAGCTGGTCCGGGTGTTCGGCCACGACGAGCTCGGCGGCCGGCCCGCCGAGGCGCAGCGTGGTGTGGCCGGACAGGACGTGGGCCGCCGGGTCGCCGGTCTGCGGCGCGCCACCGCTGGTTCCTTCGGAGCCGGACATCGAGGGGTTCACGATTGCCAAAGGTAACCTTCCGCCCATGGCACGCCGCATCGAGCACCGCAGCACCTCCGAGTGGCCCGCATCGCAGGTGCATGCGGCGCTCATCGACATCGACTATCTGCGGGAACGCCTCGACCAGCTCGAGGGCGGGCGCAACGAGCTCGTGCAGCACACCGCGGACGGCGATGCGGTGCGCTTCCAGATCCGCCAGGGCGTGCCCACCGATTCGCTCCCCCCGATCGCGCGCACCGTCGCCGGGGCGGGTGACCTGGTGATCGACCGCAGCGAGTCGTGGCGGTGCGAGCAGGACGGCCACTACGCGGGCGAGATCGCCGCCGAGGTCGCCGGGGTGCCGTGCACCATCACCGGATCGATGTGGCTGCGCGACCTGACCGGCGGAACCGGCGCCAGCGAACTGCTGGTGGAGGGCGAAGTGCGGGTGTCCGTGCCGTTCCTCGGCGGCAAGCTGGAGGACCTCGTCGCCGAACAGGTGCAGAAGCTGCTCGCCGCGGAGGAGCGCTTCACCACCGAGTGGCTGGCCCGCCCGCGGAGCTGACCACGGATGATCTTCACCGCCCGCTCATGAACCAGCCCCGCAAGAAGGCGCCGCGCCTGGCCGCCGGGCGCGCCCGCGCGCTCGGGGTGCCGACCCGCGGCACCACCAACCCGAACCGGCTGCGCCGCGTGGACCGCTGGATCGCCGGTACCCCGTGGGTCGCCCGCGCGCTGTCCGGCGCCGCCGATCCCCTGGTGATCGACCTCGGCTACGGCGCCACCCCGGTCACCACCGTCGAGTTCGCGGCCCGGCTGCGGCCGGTGCGCCCCGACGCGCGGGTGTTCGGGCTGGAGATCGACCCGGATCGGGTGGCCGCGGGCAAGGCCGTCGCCGCCCCGCCCGCGCTGGAGTTCCGGCGCGGCGGCTTCGAACTCGCGGGGCTCGCCGCGGGCATCGGCGGTGCGGACGGCCCGGCGCTGGTGCGGGCGTTGAACGTGCTGCGCCAGTACACCGAGCCGGAGGCGTGGAAGGCCTGGGACGAGCTGCGCGGACGGCTCGCCCCGGACGGGCTGCTGGTGGAGGGGACCTGCGACGAGATCGGGCGCCGCTGCTGCTGGGTGGCGCTGGACCGGTCCGGGCCGCGCACCCTGACGCTGGCCTGCCTGCCCTCCGACGTGGACCGGCCGTCGGACCTGGCGGAACGGCTGCCGAAGACGCTGATCCACCGCAACGTGCCCGGCGAGAAGGTGCACGCGCTGTTCACCGACCTGGACGCCTGCTGGGCGCGGGCCGCGCCGCGAGCACCGTTCGGCCCGCGCGCCCGCTGGGCGGAGGCGGTGCGGCGGTTCGCCGAGCTGGGCTGGCCGGTGCGGGACCGGCCGCGGCGCTGGCGGCTGGGCGAGCTGACCGTCGACTGGGCCGCGGTGGATCCGCGCACCTCGGGGTGACATCACCCGGCCGGGCCGGTCGGCGCAGTGCGATACTCCGCAACCGTGTCCGCTCGATTCGTCATCACCCTCGGCTGCCCCGACCGCACGGGGATCGTGGCCCGCATCGCCACGTTCCTCGCCGACCACGGCGGTTGGATCGTGGAAGCCGGGTACCACACCGACGTCGAGACCGGCTGGTTCTTCACCCGCCAGGTCGTGCGCGCGGACTCGCTGCCGTTCGGGCTGGCGGAGCTGCGGGAGCGCTTCGCGCGGGTCGCCGACGAGCTGGGCAGCACCAACTGGCGGGTGAGCGACACCTCCGAGCGGCGCCGGGTGGTGCTGCTGGTGTCCCGCGAGGGCCACTGCCTGCACGACCTGCTCGGCCGCGTCGCCTCCGGCGAGCTGGACGTGGACCTGCGCGCCGTCATCGGCAACCACCCGCGGCTGCGCGGCATCACCGAGGCGCACGGCGTGCCGTTCCACCACGTTCCGTTCCCCGCCGGCTCCGACCCGGACGACAAGGGCGCCGCGTTCCAGGAGGTGCGGGCGCTGGTCGAAGGGCACGACCCGCACGCGATCGTGCTCGCCCGGTTCATGCAGATCGTGCCGCCGGCGGTGTGCGAGGAGTGGGCCGGACGCGCGCTGAACATCCACCACAGCTTCCTGCCCTCGTTCGCCGGTGCGCGGCCCTACCACCAGGCCTACGAGCGCGGGGTGAAGCTCGTCGGGGCGACCTGCCACTACGTCACGCCGGAACTCGACGCGGGCCCCATCGTCGAGCAGGACGTGATCCGGGTGGACCACACCGACGCGGCCACCGACATGGTGCGCAAGGGACGGGACATCGAGAAGGTCGTGCTGGCCCGCGGTCTCCGCGCGCACCTCGAGGACCGGGTCCTGGTCCACGACAAGCGGACCGTGGTGTTCTGACCCGGCTCAGCCCACCGGGCGGGCGAGGTCGTCGAGCACTTCGGCCGCGGGCAGGCGGGCCAGCAGCGCGCCCGGCGCGATGATCTTCGACCGGCGCAGGCCGCTGCCGACGACCGCGGCGGGCGCGCTCGCCACCGCGGCGTCCACCAGCAGCGGCCAGTCGGCGGGCAGCCCGAACGGCGTGATCCCGCCGTACTCCATCCCGGTCAGCCGCACCGCCTCGTCCATCGGCGCGAACGACGCCTTCCGCACGTCCAGCCGCCGCTTCACCACGCCGTTCACGTCGGCGCGCGTCGTGGCCAGGACCAGGCAGGCGGCGTACCGCAGCTCGCCGGCGCGCTTGCCCGCCACGACCACGCAGTTCGCCGACAGCTCCAGCGGGGAGGCGTACTCGGCGCAGAACGCGGCGGTGTCCGCGAGCTCCGGGTCGATCTCGGCGACCCCGACGAGCTCCGCTTCCGCCGCGGGCAGGGCCGCGACGGCGTCGCGGACCGGCTCGGCCAGCAGTTCGGGACGTTCCAGCGCCGAGCCCACCTCGAGGGTTCCGGCGGCGCGCGACCAGTCGAGAGCCATGCGCCGACGGTACGAGCACTCCGCCCCGGCGCGTCCGGCCGGGGTCAGCGCGCTCCCGCAGCTGCGGGGCTCGTCACCCCAGGAAATCGGCGAGCAGCCGCCGCAGCTCCCGGCGGTGGGTGAACAGCGGCGCCACCGACGGCAGCACCTCCAGCCGCGAACCCGGGATCGCGGCCGCGGTCGCCCGCGCCGCCGCCACCGGGTGCAGCGGATCGTCCGTGCCGGTCAGCACCAGCACGTCCGACCGGACCGCCCGCAGGGCCGCCGCGTCGTCGACCACCGCACGGTCGCCCAGCGCGCGCAGCGCGGGCCCCAACCGCAGCAGGGCCGAGGTACGGGCCGCCAGGTGGTCGCCCAGCTGCGCGCCGGGCGGGAACTCGGCGGCCACCCGCTCGCGCAGCGCGGCACCGCCGTCGGCACCGGCGGCCGCGACCGCCTCCGCCAACCGCTCCAGCGCCCACGCCGAGGACACCTCCCGCCCGCCGTCCAGCACCGCGGGCAGCAGCAGCGCGAGCCGTTCGAACCTGCCCGGATCCGCCGCGGCCGCGCGGGTCAGCGCGCCCGTGCCCAGCGACACCCCGACCGCGCGGGTCGCACCGACCGCGTCCGCCGCGGCCAGCACGTCCGCCGCCAGCACGCCGTAGTCCCAGTAGTCCGCGGGCGGGTCCGCGGCGTCGCCGTGGCCCGCGAAGGTCAGCACCACGCGCGTGCCCGGCAGCCCGGAGGCCGGGATCCGCGCCTCGCCCGGAGTCGCGCCCAGCCCGTGGGTCACCAGCGTCACCGGCGCACCCCGGCCGTACCCGCGCCAGCGCGCGCCCGAGGGCAGCACGCCCTCGTCGGCGCGCAGCTCGCCGCCGATCACCAGGAGCTGCCGCGCTGCACCTCGGTGACCTTCGGGCGCACGTCCAGCAGGTACACCAGCACCCCGACCAACCCGGCCAGCCAGATGATCGTGATGGGACCGCTGGTGAACACCGCCAGCAGCACCAGCCCGGCACCGGTGATGCCCAGCCACGCCGGCTTGGACAGCTTGCCCACCGCGGTGAACGCGTCCGCGCGCTGCATCAGCGCGTGCACGAAGGCGTACAGCCCCAGCGGCAGACCGGCAAGCCAGATGACCTTCAAGATCCAGAACTGCAGCAACAGCTCCGGCGGACCGCTGAATGACAACTCCACCACTCCACCCTACGTGTGAGCGGGACCCCGGAGCAGCCCTCCGGGGTCCCGCGCTCGATCGGCGTCAGCTGTCGGACTTGCCGGTCGCCTTCGGCTTCGCGGTGCTCTTCGCGCCGCTCTTCGGCGCGCTCTTGGCGGCGGCGGTCCGGTTCGCGGCCTTGCGCGTGGTGCTGCGGGTCGCGGTGGCCGCGTCGGAACCGGCGTCCGCGACCGCGTCGGCCACGTCGCCCGCGGTGTCGCGGACCTGCTCCGCGGCCTGGTCGCCCGCCTTCTCGGTGGCCTCGGCGGCCTTCTCGCCCCAGGAGCGGGTGGTGCGGGTGACCTTGCCGAGCACGTCGTCGGCGAGCACCCGGGCGTCGCCGACCGCGCTGTCCACCCGGCCCTGGACCTGCTCCAGCTGGCTCCAGGCCTGCTTGACCTGCGGCTGGGACTGGAGGCGCTCGAAGGTCGTCTCGCCGCGCTCGGCGAGGTAGCCGTAGAGCTGGGCGGCGGAGCGGGTGTAGGCGTCGACGAGCTTGCGCAGCTCGGCCGGGTCGAAGCGCTCCTTGAGGTCGTTCGGCAGGTCGTTGACGCCGTGGCGCGCGGACTCGGCGCCCTCGCCGAGCCGGGCGCGCAGCTTGGTCAGCGCGTCGGCGATGGTCTGCGCGGCGAGGTCGCCCGCGCCCAGCGCGGCCAGCAGCGGCGTGCGGGCCTGCTCGGTGGCGTCGCCGCGGGTTTTGGTGTCGTTCTCGGAAGTCGGCATGGTGCTCACTCCTCGGCTGCTTCGGGGGTTTCGGTGCGGTCCGGCACGCCGGTGGCGCCGTCGTGCTCGCGCCGGAACGAGGCGTAGATGTCGAGCAGGACCTGCTTCTGCCGCTCGCCCAGGTCGGGGTCGGCGAGGATCGCGTCCACCACCGGGCCGCCCTCGCGCTGCTCCAGGATTCCGGCCTGCACGTAGAGCGCTTCGGCGGAGATGCGCAGCGCCTTGGCGATCTGCTGGAGGATCTCCGCGCTCGGCTTGCGCAGGCCGCGTTCGATCTGGCTGAGGTACGGGTTGGAGACGCCCGCGCTCTTGGCGAGCTCGCGCAGCGAGATCTGGGCGTTGCCGCGCTGCGCCCTGATGTACCCGCCGAGGTCGCTGACCGCCTGGTTCACGGCCTTGTTGACGGTCTTGTCCACCCGCTCCATGGATCCCGCTCCCTCCGGACGGTTCCCACGCTAACCACGAGTGCTAACTTTTGCAAGCACTCAGCTTGCACCCGCCCGGCGACTCACCCGACCGCGCACACGCAGAACGGGTGCCCGTCCGGATCGGCGTACACCCGGAACGGCGAGTCCTGCTGGTCCGGCGGCTGCGGCAGCGGCCGAGCACCGGCTCGCACCGCCCGCTCGTGCCCCTCCGCCAAGGTCGGCACCCGCACGTCGACGTGCATCATCTGCGGTCGCGCGTGATCCGGCCAGGTCGGCGGCACGTGGTCCGGATCCCGCTGGAACGCCAACGCCGGGCCGCCCGCCGGATCCGCCAGCTCCACCCAGTCCTCGTCCGATCCGGCGTCGTCGACCTCCCAGCCCAGCAAGCGCCGGTAGAACTCCGCCAGCGCGCGCGGATCGGGCGTGTCGATGGCGAACGCGACGATCGACAGCGGGGACTCGGACATGGGCACGACCTTTCGCTCGGAGGGGGACCTCAACTCGACCGGGGGTTCGTCGGCCAGGGATCGACCGCGGCACCCGGGCGCAGCGCGGCCACCGCCTCGGGCCAGCGGGCCGCGAACCTGCCCAACGCCTGCGGCCGGGTCCCGGCATCCTCCGCCCGCCCGGCACCTCCCGCTCGGCCGCCGGACCGTTTCCGCTGCACTGCCACTCCCACGAGATCCACGACTCCCCTAACTGGTGTTCACGTATGAGCAGTTAGTAACCGACGACAGGATTATGAGGGTTATCGACGCACGCTGCAACCGGCTAATCGAATACGATGGTGTTCGTGAACAGCAGAGCCGTCGCCGACCGAGTCCCTGCGAACTCCGCCGCGGACCTGGACGCCGAACGCGACGTCGAGCTGGTGCTGGCCTTCCTCAACACCTCCGACGCCGAAACGGGCACCGACGTCCTCGACTCCGCGGACCAGTGGCGGGCGTGGTCCGCCGGACGCGGCCTGGGCGAAGCCGGAGACCGCGGTTCCGCGCGGCGCGTCCGCGAAGCGATGCGCACCGCGGTGTCCTGCGACCGGTCCGCCCCGCGCCCCGATGCCGACGTGATCACCTGGCCCGTGCCCGTCGTCCTCCAGGACGGCGTACCGGTGCTGGGCGGGCAGGACGCGCTGGGCCGCGTGCTGGCCGCCGCCGTGCACCTGGTGCACACCGGCCACTGGAACCGGATCAAGATCTGCCCGGCCGAGGACTGCCTGTGGGCGTTCTACGACCGGTCGCGGAACAAGTCCCGCACCTGGTGCTCGATGCGGGTGTGCGGCAACCGCGAGAAGGCGCGCTCCTGGCGCGAGCGGCACGCGACCGCCGAGTGAGCACCCGCCGCCGGGCTCGCCGCGCCGAGCGCGGTGAACCGCGCCGCCGACCGCGACGTCCGGACGTCAGAGCAGCAGCTGGGACAGGGCGTAGATCACCAGGCCGGCCAGCGCACCCACCACGGTGCCGTTGATCCGGATGAACTGGAGGTCCCGCCCGACCTGGAGCTCGATCTTCCGCGAGGTCTCCTCGGCGTCCCAGCGCTCCACCGTGTCGGTGATCAACGTGGTGATCTCGGTGCGGTAGTGCGACACCACGTACACCGCGGCGCTCTCCACCCAGCCGTCCACCTTGGCGCGCAGCTCCGGTTCGGTGGCCAGCCTGCGACCGAGCCCGCGCAGCCCGTCGCGCACCCGCAGCCGCAGCTCGCTCGACGGATCCTCGGCGGCGTCCAGCAGCATCTTCTTCGCGGTGCTCCACGCGGAGGCGACGAGGTTCTGCACCTCCGGGTGCGCCACCACCTGCTGCTTGATCTGCTCGGCCCGCTCCATCGTCTTCGGGTCGTGCTGCAGGTCGTGCGCGAACTCCACCAGGAAACGGTCCACCGCCTTGCGCATCTGGTGGTCCGGGTCGGTCTTGACCGCCCACGCGAAGGACAGCACCTCGGCGTAGATCTTGTCCGCGACCATCCCGTCGAAGAACCGCGGCGACCAGGACGGGGCGCGCTGGCTCACCACGCGCAGCACCGTCGCGTGGTTGTCCCGCGCCCAGTCGTAGGCGCGGTCGCAGATCAGGTCCACCAGCTTGTGGTGGGTGCCGTCGGCGAACACCTGGGACAGGATGCGGCCCAGCGGCGGACCCCACGGCTGCTCCAGGACCTTCCGCAGCACCGATTGCTCCAGCACCGCCTGCACGTCGTCGTCGCGCAGCACCTGCACGGCACCGCGCACCGCGGTCGCCAGCTCGGAGGTGACGCGTTCGGCGTGCGCCTCGTCGTCCAGCCAGGTCCCGACCCGCGCCCCGATCTCCGCCCGCCCCAGCTTGTCCCGCACCACCGGTTCGGCCAGGAAGTTGTCGCCGACGAAGGCGCCGAGGTTCTGGCCGAGCGCGTCCTTGCGGGTCGGGATGATCGCGGTGTGCGGGATCGGCAGCCCCAGCGGCCTGCGGAACAGGGCCGTCACCGCGAACCAGTCCGCCAGCGCGCCGACCATCCCCGCCTCGGCCGCGGCGCGGACGTAGCCGACCCACGCGGCGGCGCCGTTGTTCTCCTGCCAGCGGGCGATCACGAAGATCACGGTCGCGACGAGGAGGAGCCCGCCCGCGACGGCCTTCATCCGCCGCAGCGCCCGCCGCTTGACCTGGTCCGCATCCGCTGCCGCAGTCTGTGCCACCCCACGATTGTGGCAGCAGCGGGCACCGGCACCGATCGCTTCGCACCGGATGGCGCCCGCGGTGACGGAACCCGCCCGGCCGCGCACGCCGCGCGACCGCCGCGGTTCCGGCACGTGGGACGACCGGGCCGCCCGGAGCAGTAGAGTGCCGGACGTGCGATCTCCCGCCCTCACCTCCCGGTTGCGCCCGTTCACCTCGACGATCTTCGCGGAGATCACCGAGTTGGCCCGAGAGCACGGGGCCGTGAACCTCGGGCAGGGCTTCCCGGACACCGACGGCCCCGCCGGGATGCTGCGGGTGGCGCAGCAGGCGATCGCCGACGGCGTGAACCAGTACCCGCCCGGCGCGGGTGAGCCGGACCTGCGCGCGGCGATCTCGGAGCACCGGAAGGCGCACTACGGGATCGAGCACGACCCCGACGGCGAAGTGCTGGTGACCGTCGGCGCCACCGAGGCGATCACCGCCTCGATGCTGGCGCTGCTCGAACCCGGCGACGAAGTCGTGCTCATCGAGCCCTACTACGACTCGTACCCGGTGGCGGTGGCGATGGCCGGGGCAGTGCGCCGCACGGTCGGCCTCCGGCAGGGCCCGGACCACCGGTTCGAACTCGACCTGGACGCGCTGCGCGCCGTCGTCGGACCGCGGACCAGGGCGCTGGTGGTGAACTCGCCGCACAACCCGACGGGCACCGTGCTCACCGACACCGAGCTGGCCGCGATCGCGCAGGTGTGCCGCGACCACGACCTGATCGCGATCACCGACGAGGTCTACGAGCACCTGCTCTACGACGGCCGGGCGCACACCCCGCTGGCGACCCTGCCGGGGATGGCCGAGCGGACGGTGACGATCTCCAGCGTGGGCAAGAGCTTCAGCGCCACCGGCTGGAAGATCGGCTGGGCGTGCGGCCCCGCGGAGCTCATCGGCGCGGTCCGCGCGGCGAAGCAGTTCCTCACCTTCGTCGGCGGCGCACCGTTCCAGCCCGCCGTGGCGCACGCGCTGCGCCACGAGCTGGACTGGGTCGCGCAACTGCGCGACGGCTTGCAGCGCAAGCGGGACCGGCTGGCCGAAGGGCTCACCGCGGCCGGGCTGGACGTGCTCGCCTCGGAGGGCACCTACTTCATCTGCGCCGACGTGCGGCCGCTCGGGTTCACCGACGGCGCCGAGCTGTGCCGGGCGCTGCCGGGGCGGGTCGGCGTCGCCGCGATCCCGGTGCAGGTGTTCTGCGACGACCCGGAGCCGGTGCGGCACCTGGTGCGCTTCGCGTTCTGCAAGCGGGACGAGGTGCTGGACGAGGGCATCCGCCGGTTGCACGGCCTGGCGGGCTGATCCCGCCGCGCTCCCCACCACGGTCAACCACCGTGGCCCAGGCAGAGGAAGCCCGCTTCGCCGTGCGCGGCCTGCGCGGCGGCGAGCGCTTCCGCGGGGCCGACGCCGCGGCGGAGCAACGAGTGCAGCGACATCATCACCCGCGCGGTGCGCTCGTCCGGGACCGGAACGACGCTGGCGATCACCGTCGCCGTGCCGCGTCCGAGCAGCGCGGCGGCCAACCCGGTGAGCTGCCCGGCGCGGGCCGGCACCGAACGCCCCGCCTCGCACGCGGAGAGCACCACCGTCCGCGGTCCGCGCCGCAACCGGTCCAGGTCGTAGCCGTACAGCGGGCCGTCGGCGAGCTCCAGGCAGGACAGCAGCGGCTGGTCGTCCCGGAACCGGCCGTGCGCGGCGATGTGCGCGATGGGGGCGCCGTCCACCGCCGCCAGCACCCGTTCCGCATCGGCGGCGGCTCCGGTCAGCAGGCGCCCGCCACCGACCCGGTGCAGCGCCACGACCTCGCCCTCGGCGTGTTCCAGGCTCGGGCCGGACACCCACACCGGTTCGGCCGAGCCGCATTCGCGCGCCGCGTCGGTCCCGCCGCGCAGCCAGGCCCGCAACGACGGCGCGACGGTCACCCCGCGGCCGCGGCAGAGCGGGAGGGCGGCCCACGGCACCGCGTGCAGCGCGCCGGTCGGCACCACCACCAGCCGACGCCCGGGCGGCAGCACCGCCGTCACCGGCCGCAGTAGCGCGCGCTGCACGGCCGCCGCGGCCTCGGCGGCGCTCGCCGCGTACACGGCTCCCGCGCGCTGATCACCGGTCTCGGCCTGCCGGGCGAGCAGGTACCGCAGCCGCTGCGTCTCGTGCACCGCGTCGAGCTCGGCGCCGAGCTCGTGCAGCCGCGCGTTCCCGTCGACGACGGAGACCGCGTGCAGCACCCCCTCGTGCGCGAACAGGACCAGCAGGACGTCGCCGCGCAGCGCGGCGAGCACCTCGGCGGTCCCGGCGGGCTGCGCCGCGTCGATCGCCCCGCCGTCGACGAGCAGCGCCCGGTCCCGCACCCGCCGTTCCAGCGCACCGATCTCGGACAGCGCCGAGCGCAACCGGTTGCCGTCGGCCTCCGCCGCGCCGGACACCGCGGACCGCAGCCGGACCAGGGCCGAGCCCAGCTCCGGGTCGGTGGGCGGGCGCACCGAGCGGCGGTGCGCCGCGCCCAGCCGGTGCCGTTCGACCCACCTCAGCACCAGCCGCGGATCACCGGAGCGCAGCGCGGCGCCGACCGCGACCGAGCCGAGCTCCTCGGCCAGCCCGAACGCCTCGATCCGCGGTTCCCACGCCGCGATCCCGCTCGCGTAGCTCGCCACCGCGCGCAACCCGCGGCGGCAGGCGGCGAACAGCCGGTCGTGGTCCCCGGCGTCCGCCGCCAGCAGCGCCTCCGCCAGCCAGCCCACCGTCAGCTGCCGGGTCGCGCCGGGTCCGCCGCCGCGCCCGGGCGCGGCCCGCGCCACCCGGGCGCGCCCCGCGCCCCCCCCCCCCCCGCGCGCCCCCCCCCCCCCCCCCCCCCCCCCCCCCCCCCGCGGCGCGCCCCCCCCCCGGGGGGGCCCCAAACCCCGCCGCGCCCGGGGGGTGGGGGGGGGGTTGGGGGCCCGGTTGCCCAGCTTCGCACGAGCACGCACCCGTGTCACCG
>NZ_JAIUKC010000215.1:0-14474 GCF_020177435.1 Saccharopolyspora sp. 7B
TTCATGCTCCACCAGTTCCCGATCGGGTACCTCCCGGTCGCCGCGGCGACCGCCAGCCGCCAGCTGCCGATGCCCGCCGAAGGCGTCGATCCGCTGGCCGGGCGCCGCTTCCCGCCGCGCGACCACCCGCGCGCGGACCTCGTCGACGACCGCGACGCCCTCGCCAGGGCCCGCTCCGGGGAGCTCGCGGTGGACCCGGCCGGATCCGACGGGGTGGAGCGCCCCGCCGAGTTCGCCGCCGGGCACGACCCGCTCGCCGAACTCAGCGAACTGGAGTGGGAACGCCGCTACACCGGCCCCGCCGGACCCCGCTGGCCCGCTGCCGCCTCGGTGCCGGAGGGCTGCGCGGAACCGGGCGAGCCGATCGTGCTCGAACCGGACGCGGTGCTCGACGCGCTCGGCTCCGACGCGGGCCGGGTCGCCGCGCCCGACGGCACCGCGTTCACCCGGCGCAGCCTGCCCCCGGACTACCTGGAGCTGCCGTACCACCGCTACCGGGTGCTGCGGCCGCTGCCGGTGTGGCGGGCGGTGTCCGCGCCGTGGTTCGCGGGCAGCGGCGGTGGCGTGCGCTACCGGCTGACGCACTCGCTGGCGGAACTGGTGGCGCTGGGCCACCTCGTCGAGCTCACCGCGGCGCGGGTCGCCGCGGAGGCGGGCACGCTGCGGCTGGACCCCGCCGTGATCGACGCGGCCGACCGCGCGTCCCGGCGCTCCGCGAGCGGGGGCGCGGGCCCGGACGAGCGCGCCGACGCCGCACCGGACGAACCACCGGGCGCGGTCGACGAGCCCCGCCGCACCGACCGGCACGAGGTCACGGAGGAGATCGCGAAGTGAACACCGAATCGATGCTCGGCTGGCTCGCGGCGCTCGGCGTCCCCGCCGAGCTGGTGTCGATCGGCACCGAGACCGACCACACCTGGTGCCTGGTCCGCGAGGAGGTGGACGGCGCCGCCGGGTGGGAGGTGTTCTGGCGCGAGCAGGGCAACCGCTACGACTGGGCGCGGTTCAGCAGCGAGCAGGTCGCCTGCTTCTACCTGTTCGGCAGGCTCAGCTGGACCCAGGCGCTGCGCGGCGCCATCGGCCCCGTCGACCAGGACCGCCCGCGCGTCCCGAAGGCGCCCGCCGAGCCGGCCACCCCACCCCACGGCACCCCGGTCCAGTGACCGCCTGACCGCTCGTCGCTGAACTCGCCGGTGGGTCTTCGTCGGTTCCTCGTCAGCGGCGGAGCCGCTGAGCCGCCGACCACGCACGCAGCTCGACCACCAGCGGGTTCTCCGCGGTTCCCTCGCGAGGACAGCGTTTTCTCCTGTGGCGGAGCCACTGGTGAGAACGATCCCGCAGCGAGGGGGCCGCGGAGGTTCCGCCACCCGAGAGCTGCGCAGCACGAGTTCGGGATTCAGCGCAGCAGGTCCAGGGCCGTTGCGTGCAGGTGGCCGTTGGTGCTCAGCGCCGAGCCGCCCCGGAATCCGCGCCGCCCGCCCAGGTCGGTGAACTCGCCACCGGCCTCGCGGACGATGACCTGCACCGCGGCCACGTCCCACGGGTTCACCACCGCTTCGGCCGCCACGTCGATGGCGCCCTCCGCGACCAGGCAGTGCTGCCAGAAGTCGCCGAACGCCCGGTTCTCCCAGCACGCGTCCACCAGCCGCAGGTACGCCTCCCGCGAGTGGTGCTCCACCCAGCTGCCCAGGTGCGTGGTGGACAGGTAGGCGTCGGAGATCTCGCGCACCCCGGACACCGAGATCCGCTCCGCAGCGCCCCCGGAGCTCGCCCACGCGCCGCGCCCCGCGGCCGCCCACCAGCGGCGGCCCAGCGCGGGTGCGCTGATCACGCCCGCGGTCGGCGTGCCGTCCTCGACCAGCGCGACCAGCGTCGCCCAGGCGGGCACCCCGCGCAGGAAGTTCTTCGTGCCGTCGATCGGGTCCAGCACCCAGGTGCGGGCCGAGGTGACCTCGCCGCCGCGCTCCTCGCCCGCGATCTCGTCGCCGGGGCGCTGCTCGGCGAGCACCGCGCGCACCGCGTCCTCCACCGCCAGGTCCGCATCGGTGACGGGGGTGCGGTCCGGCTTGCGGTCCACCGCGAGGTCCAGCGCGCGGAACCGGTCCGAGGTGAGCGCGTCGGCGGTGTCCGCGAGGTGCAGGGCCAGGTCCAGGTCATCGGCGATCGTCACGGCGGCGACTCTACTTCCGCGCTCCGCGCGGCCCCGCTGAGGTGCGGCTACCAGACGGTCCGGGCGGAACTAACCGCCTACGACACGGACCTGATCATCGCGGACCTCTAGGGTGGAGGCGTGAGCGTAGTGCTGCTGGCCGAGGACGACCCAGCCATTGCTGTGCCGTTGTCGAGGGCATTGCAGCGGGAGGGCTACTCGGTCCGAGTCATCGACGACGGCCCTTCGGCGTTGCAGGAGGCGTCCTCCGGCGGAATCGACCTGATGGTGCTGGACCTCGGCCTGCCCGGGATGGACGGGCTGGAGGTGTGCCGGCGGCTGCGCGCGCAGGGCCGCGGCATCCCCGTGCTGATGCTCACCGCGCGCACCGACGAGGTGGACTTCGTGGTGGGCCTCGACGCGGGCGCCGACGACTACGTGGCGAAGCCGTTCCGGCTCGCGGAGCTGATGGCCCGCATCCGGGCGCTGCTGCGCCGCGGTTCCCCGGAGACGCTGGAGGCATCCGGAGTGCGGCTGGAGCTGACCGCGCGCCGCGTCCTCGTCGACGAGCACGAGGTGGGGCTGGCGAACAAGGAGTTCGAACTGCTGCGGGTGCTCATGCAGCACGCGGGCCAGGTCGTCACCCGCGAGGAGATCCTCGACGAGGTGTGGCCGGAGGCCAGCCGCAAGGGCAGCAAGACGCTGGACATGCACATCTCCTGGCTGCGCCGGAAGCTCGGCGACGGCAACGGCCGTGCCGACGAGCAGCGGATCGCCACGGTCCGCGGCGTCGGCTTCCGGTTCAACGCGGACTGACGGGCGGCCCGGTGCACAGGCGGATCCTGGTCGCGACGCTGCTGGCGGTGGCGGTGACGGCGGTGGTCCTGGGCCTGCCGCTGGGAGTGACCGCGCTGAAGCTGGTGGAGGACTTCACCCGCACCGACCTGTCCACCCGCTCGCAGCAGATCGCGACCTCGCTGGACGAGCAGGTCGCCTCCCGCCACCCGATCGACGTGGAGTCGGTGCTGCTGGCGGTGCCGCGGGACGCGCGGCTGGTGGTGCGCACCAAGGACCACGAGTACGTCTACGGCACCGACCCGGGCAGGTCGCCGCTCACCGAGAGCGTGCCGATGGTGCAGAGCGGCACGGTGACGCTGTCCGCGCCCAGCGGCCCGGTGCGCACCCAGCAGTTCCAGGTCGCGGGTCTGGTGCTGCTGCTGGTGGTGCTCTCCGCGGGCACCGGCATGGTGGTGGCGGGGTTGACCGCGCGGCGGCTGGCCGATCCGCTGCGGCACGTCGCCGCGCGCGCCGCCCGGCTCGGCGCGGGCGATTTCCGGGCCGATCCGAAGCGGCACGAGGTCCCGGAGCTGGACCGGGTCGCCGACGCGCTGGACGCCTCGGGCGCCGCCCTGTCCCAGCTGGTGCAGCGCGAGCGGGAACTCGTCGGCGACGTCTCGCACCAGCTGCGCAGCAGGCTCACCGCGCTGCAGCTGCGGCTGGAGGCGCTGGCCGACGTGCCCGACCAGGAGGTCGCGGAGGAGGCCGCCGCGGCGCTGGAGCAGGCCGAGCGGCTCTCCAGCGTCCTCGACGACCTGCTCGCCGCCGCGACCGCCGCGCGTGCCAGGGACGCCGAACCGCTCGACGTGTCCGAAGCGCTGTCCGAGGCCGCCGCGGAGTGGCGGGAACCGCTGCGCGCCCAGGGCCGCGCCCTGCGCCAGCGGGTGCCGGACGGCCTGCTCGCCAGGGCCACGCCCGGCCGGTTGCGGGAGGCCATCGGGGTGCTGCTGGACAACGCGGTGCGCCACGGCAAGGGGACGGTGACGCTGACCGCGCGCCACGGCGGCGGGACGGTGGTCGTCGAGGTCGGCGACGCCGGGCCCGGGGTGCCGGACCAGCTGGTGCCCTACGTGTTCGAGCGCGGGTTCTCCGCGGGCGGGTCCACGGGCGTGGGCCTGGCCTTGGCGCGGGCGCTGGTGGAGGCCGACGGCGGGCGCCTGGAGCTCAGCAAGGCCCGTCCCGCCCTGTTCGAGATCTTCCTGCCGGTGGCGCGGGCCGACGACGTGCTCGGCGTGCCGTGGAAGATCGAGTCCCGGCCGCGCTGATCCGGTTCCGCCGCCCGGTCCGGGGGTGCGGCGCCGGAGGCTTCGGCGCCGGGGGTGCGGCGCCGGATTCGTCGGCGGAAGGGTCGTCGTCGGGGGGTTCGTCGTCGGGGGACCCGTCGGCGGGGAACACCCACTTCCGGAACGCCCACCACCGGAACACCATGCCCAGCACCAGGCCCACCACCTGCGCGGCGGTGAAGTCGGCGATCTCCTCGACGAGCCTGCTGGTGTACGGGGTCTGCAGGTGCAGGGCGTAGCGGGAGAACCACAGCGGCGCCGCGTACAGCGCGACCCCGATGCCGCTGAACAGGAAGTACAGCGTGGCCTCGTGGTGGCGTTCCCGGCCGCCGCGGGTGCGGAACGACCACTCCCGGTTCAGCACGTACGACACGATCGTCGCCACCAGCACCGCGATCACCTTCGCGGTGACCGGTTTCGGCACCAGGATCGTCAGCTTCAGCGCGTAGAAGATCGCCGAGTCGATGAAGAAGGTGCTGGCGCCGACGATCGCGAACTTCACCAGTTCGCGATGGCGCACCGCGCGGTCCCGCAGCGGGCGCGGGACGCGGGCCAGCACGGCTTCCACGACGGACACTCCGACGATGTTAACCGCCCCGCCGCGGCCGCCCGGAGCTCGTGCGGCCGCAGCGGTGCCGGGACCTCCCCGGCCGGTCTCCGGTCAGCGCAGGAAGCGCCACCAGGGCGGCGGGGCGGTCGGCGGCAGCAGCGGTTCCAGGATCGGCAGCCGCCGCTCGTCCGGGGCCGGTTCCGGTTCCGGGGGCTCGGGCGGCCGGGTGGGCTCCGACGACGGGGGTTCCGGCGGTGCGGAGGTGCCGGGTCCGGTCGGGACGGGCGTCGGTGCCTGCGTCGGTTCGGAGCCGGGCGTCGGCTCCGGGGCGGGAGCGGGGCCCTGGCTCGGCGGCGCCCACCCCGGCAGACCAGGCAGGCCCGGAAGACCAGGCAACCCCGGCCGACCAGGCGGGCCCGGCAGCTCCGGCAGGCCCGGGACCTCCGGCGGACCAGGTCGCTCGGGCAGCCCCGGCACGTCCGGCAGCCAGCACGGCCACTCCGCACCGTCCGCCGGACGCAGCGGCCACAGCGGCGGGAGCGGGCAGTCCGGCTCCGGCCGCGGGCGCCACGGGAACCAGAGCCGGGTGGTCACCGCGGCGCTGTCGTTCGCGGTGCCGAGCCGGGCGCGCACCGGGATGGTGACCTCGCGCTCCTCGCCGTCCGAGGCGCCGCGCGGTTCGACCGGCAGCCCGGCCAGCCACAGGTGGCCCCGGTAGGACTCGCCCGGGTCCAACTCCGCCGAGCAGCGCAGCTCGTCGTCCGACGGCAGCAGGTCGCACGCGGGCGGGATCCCCAGCGCGCGCGCACCGGCGGGCAGCACCGCGACCGCCTCGGCCCGGCCCCGGGTCACGCCGGTGTTGCGCACGTCGAGGTTCAGCCGCAGCGGCGGGCCCTCCGGTACCTCGTCGCCCAGCAGCAGGTCGTGCAGCGGGTGCGCCGCCGCCGACACCGACACGTCCACCCCGTCCCCGGAGCGCATCAGCACCTGGATCCGGGACAGCGGCAGGTCCAGGTCCGCGCCCGCCACGATCCGCGCGCCGATCTCGCCGCCGGTGGCGTCGGCCGCGGCCGTCACGTGCAGGTCGAAGGTCAGCTGCTCACCCGGTTCGAGGCCGCGCTCCGAGGAGCACTGCAGCCCGCCGTCCCAGCTCTCGCAGCGCACCCCCGGGCCACCGGCCGCCTCGGCGGCGCGCGCGGTGCGGGCGGACGCGGGCGCGGTCCCCGCGGGACCGGACTGCTGGGAGGTCACCCCCGGGATCTCCGAGCTGACGCCCGGCGGCAGCGACAGGATCGCGGTCACCGGATCGGACGGGCCGGTGCCGTCGTTGCGCACCGTGATCGGCAGGTCCGCGGGGTCGCCGCCCGGCACCAGCGTCAACGGCTCCGTCGGGCCGTGCGCGTCCAGCTTCGGCGTCGGCGCGGCGGGCGCCGGAGCCGGTGCGGGAGCCGGCTGCGGAGAGGGCTGCTGCGGGGCCTGCGGGCTCGGCGCGGCAGGACGCGGTGCGGGCGGCGGTGCGACGGCGGGCTCCGGCGCGGGCGGGGGCGCCGAGGCGGACGGCAGCGGCGCCGTGCCCGAGGTCAGCGCCAGCGCCAGCGCCAGGCACAGCGCGGCGGAGGCCGCGACGCCCGACACCGCCTGGCGCGGCACCGAGCTCGCCGCGCCCGCCGCCGAACCCCCCGCACCGGCCGATGCGGCCGCGGCGGTCGCCGAAGCACCGCCGCCGGAGAGCAGGTACGCCGTGGCACCGGTGCCGATCACCAGCGGCGCGATCACCGCGCGCAGACCGCCGTTGACGTCGGCGAGCTCCGCCGCCAGCCCGCGGCACCGGTCGCAGCCGTCGAGGTGGTTGTCGACCTGCGCGGTCTCCCGCTTCGACAACCCGCCGCGCGTCCACGCGCCCAGCCGGTCCGCCGCCGCCCGGCAGGACGCGATCCCCGGTTCGTCGTCGGACAGCGAGCTCAGGTGCACCTGCAGGTACGCCTGGCGCAGGCCCTCCCGCGCGCGGTAGGCCAGCGCCGACACCCCGTTCGGGGTGAGGCCCAGCAGCGGGCCCACCTGGGCGGGCGTCTCGCCCTCCACCTCGATGTGCCACAGCACCGTCTTCCAGCGCTCCGGCAGCCGCGCGAACGCCCGCGCCGCCAGCGACCGCTCCAGCCCGGCGACCGCGGTGTCGGTGAACGGCACGCTCGCCTCGGCGCCGGAGACCTCGGTGACGTCCTCGGCCAGCTGCAGCTTCCGGTCCCGGCGCGTCCGGTCGTAGGCGACGTGGCGCAGCGCCGTCAGCAGGTAGGCGCGGAACGCCGTCGTCGGGCCGCGGCCGCCGCGCAACGTGGCCAGCACCTTCGCGAACGCCTCGGACACCAGGTCGTCGGCCTCGGCCTGCGATCTGGAGACCTGCCGGGCCATGTTCTGCGCGGCGGCGACGTGGCGTTCGTAGAGCGTCCCGTAGGCCTCCGTCGAACCGTGCCGGACGGCCTCGATCAGCTCGCCGTCGCTGGGGCCCTGCGCTTCGGCCGGGGCTGTGGCCACGCCGCACCTTCCTTTGTGTGGTCCGCTGTCCGGGGTGTGCCGCTGGTCGGGCGGGTCCGCGCTCGGGGTTCCGGTGCGACCAGCCGACCGGGTGCGTCCGGATCCGCCGATCGGAGCAGATCCGCTTCATGGAACCATCCGCGCGATCGCCCGTCGATCCGCCAACGTGATGCGAATTCGCGTCGAACCTCATTGTGATCGATGACTCCCCGCGCCCTGCACGCAGTCTTCCGTCATGGTCGAACGCGCAGGTCGTCTCCATGGTGAAAGGGGGTCGGGATGAGCAACTGGATTCAGGGGTGCACGGGGATCGACCGGTCGTTGCGGTCGCGGTGGCGCACGGCGAGCCTCGCGGCGGGATGGCCGTTCCCCAGCGATTGGGGGGTGCGCGCCGTCGACGCGGTGTGCCGGGCGGTCGCGAGCGGGGCGGACCTCACCGAACCGCTGGGCAGGCTCGGTGCGGCGCGCGCGGAGGCCGGTGTCGGGCTGGCCGAGGCGCTGCTGGACGTGGCCGCGCTGCACGCCGCGAGCACCGGCACCGGCGACGGGCTGGTCTCGCCGGACCAGGACTCGGTGCCCGCGTGGATGCTGCGGCCCTTGGCGCTCGGCTGGGCCGAGGTGCAGGCCGAGTACACCGTGGGGCGCGAGGTGCAGGACCCGCTCACCGGGCTCACCACCGCCTCCTACCTGCGGACCCGGCTGCACGAGGTGTACCGGAGCGCGCTGGCGGCCGGCCGCACCGCCGACGAGGACCACGCGCTGATCACGGTGTCGCTGGACATCCCGCCGGACACCGGCGGATATCCGATGATGATGGCGATGGTGCTGGCCGCGGACGTGCTGCGGGACGTGTTCGACGCGGGCGAGACGGTGTCTCTGCTGCGGCCGGACACCGCCGCGGTGCTCGCCGCCCGCCGGCCCTGCCTGGAGGAGCGGTGCGAGCGGGTGCGGATGCTGGTGCGGCGCAGCATCGCCGGTGATCCGGCGCTGCACCCGGTGGGGCCGGTGCGGGTCCGGCGGGAACAGCTGCCGGGCGACCCCGCCGCGGCCTGCGCCATGCTCGGCGCGGTGGACTGACCGTTCCCGGTGGTCCGGGTGCCGGAGGGCGGGCAGTAGGCTCTCCTGCTCGTGGACCACCGCACTCGCACTCCCGTCGTAGGCATGATCGGTGGTGGGCAGCTCGCACGGATGACCCACCAGGCCGCGATCCCGCTGGGCCAGTCCCTCAAGGTGCTGGCCGTCTCGCCGCAGGACCCGGCGGCGCTGGTCGCGCCGGACGTGCAGCTCGGCGAGCACACCGACCTCGACGCGCTGCGCACCTTCGCGGAAGGCTGCGACGCGGTCACCTTCGACCACGAGCACGTGCCCGGCGAGCACCTGCGCGAACTCGTCGCCGCCGGGGTCGCCGTGCACCCCGGGCCGGACGCGTTGCTGCACGCCCAGGACAAGCTGGTGATGCGCCGCGAGCTCGCCGGGCTCGGCTTGCCGGTACCGCCGTACGCCGAGGTCACCGAGGTCGCGCAGGCGCTGGAGTTCGGCGCCGAGCACGGCTGGCCGTGCGTGCTCAAGACCGCCCGCGGCGGCTACGACGGCCGGGGCGTGTGGACGCTGAACACCCCGGAGAGCGCCGAGCGCGTCGTCGGCGAACTCCTCGACGGCGGGGCGCCGCTGCTCGTCGAGCAGCGGGTGCCGCTGCGCCGCGAGCTCGCCGCGCTCGTCGCGCGCTCCCCGTTCGGGCAAGGCGCCGCCTGGCCGCTGGTGGAGACCGTGCAGCAGGACGGCATCTGCGTGCAGGTGCTCGCCCCCGCCCCGGACGCCTCGGAGGACCTGCGGAACGAGGCGCAGAACCTGGCGCTGCACATCGCCGAGGCCCTCGGCGTCGTCGGCGTGCTCGCGGTGGAGCTGTTCGAGACCGACGACGGGCTCGTGATCAACGAGCTGGCGATGCGGCCGCACAACTCCGGGCACTTCAGCATCGAAGGCGCCCGCACCTCGCAGTTCGAGCAGCACCTGCGCGCCGTGCTGGACTACCCGCTGGGCAGCACCGAACTCACCGCGCCCGCCGTGGTGATGGCGAACGTGCTCGGCGCGCCCACCGAACCGGCGATGGGCGTGGACGAGCGGACGCACCACCTGTTCGCCCGGTTCCCGCACGCCAAGGTGCACCTCTACGGCAAGGCCGAGCGGCCCGGGCGCAAGGTCGGCCACGTCACCGTCCTCGGCGACGACATGGCCGCCACCCGCCGCGAGGCGGAACTGGCCGCGCACTTCCTCTCCACCGGGGAATGGGCCGACGGCCACCCGATCCACTGACACCCGCCTCGGCGAGCACCGGGGGTGGGGGGCGGCTGCCCCGCGGACGTGATGGGCTGGACGGCGGGCGGTCGCTCGCCGCGACGACGAGCAGGAGCACCGGGCGCGGGCGCCCGGCGGGGAGGAACCGGAGATGGCGCAGGAACGGCCGCTGGTCGGCGTGGTCATGGGCAGCGACTCGGACTGGCCGGTGATGGAGGCCGCGGGGCAGGCCCTCGCCGAGTTCGACGTGCCGTTCGAGGCCGGCGTGTACTCGGCGCACCGCACCCCGCAGCGGATGCTGGACTACGCCCGCGACGCCGCCGACCGCGGCCTGCGCGTGATCATCGCCGGCGCCGGGGGAGCGGCGCACCTGCCGGGCATGGTGGCGTCCGCGACCGTGCTGCCGGTGATCGGCGTGCCGGTGCCGCTCAAGCACCTGGACGGCATGGACTCGCTGCTGTCGATCGTGCAGATGCCCGCCGGGGTGCCGGTGGCGACCGTCTCGGTCGGCGGGGCGCGCAACGCGGGACTGCTGGCGGTGCGCACCCTCGCCGCGGACTCCGGTGAGCTGGGCACCCGGTTGCGCGCGGCGATGGCGCGCTTCCAGGAAGGCCTGGAGAGCATGGTCCACGACAAGCACGAGGCGCTGCAGGCGCGCCTCTGACGGACCCGGGCGGCGGGACGTCGCCGCCCGCCGCCGCGGTGCCGCCCGGCGGACTCACCTGGTGGATTCCAGCAGGGCCGCGCCGCGGAGGCGTTCGACGATGGTGGCGACGTCGTGGCGGGCCACCTCCGCCGGGATGCGGTGGCGGTCGGCGAGCTCGCCCGCGATGCGGTCCGCGTCCTGCCCGATCAGCAGGCCGCGCAGCACCTGGGTGCCGGTGCGGTTGAGCAGCCAGCGCCGCCCGGTGCGCTCGTCGCGCAGCACCGTCCCGTCGCCGAGGTCGGTGGGGTCGACGTCAGGACGCAGTCGCAGGTGCATCGGTCCTCCCGGTGGAGCCCTGGGTGACGCCGCGCAGCCACGCCTCGCACCCCAGCAGGTGTTCCAGCGCGACCAGGGTGCGCGGTTCGACGTGCGGCGCGAGCAGGTGCTTGCGCAGCACGCCGGTGTCGACCAGTCCGTGCGCGGCGAGCTCCGAGTCGGTGAACAGCGCCAGGACGGCGCCGCGGTGGCGGCGGAACCCGATGTGCACGTCCGCCCCGACCCCGGCGTCCGGTCGGGGAGCGGGGACGGGCCGCTGCAGCACCGCGTCCGGTGCGGTGCCGCGGGCGGCTTCGGCCAGCAGCGGCTTGTACCGCCAGGGTGACGCCCGTTCAGCCGGGCGTACCGCGATCGCCGCTTCCACCACCCGGTCGTCGTAGTAGGGCAGTTCCAGCCGCACCCCGGCCGCCGCGTACCGCCGGACCAGCCGCCGGTACCCGGGTGCCGCGGTGCGCAGCGCGGTGAGCAGCTGGTGCCTGCCGCGGTCGGTCGCGAGCGGTTCGGCCTCGGTGGCCGCGGTGCGCAGCTCGGCGCGGGCGGCGGCCACCGCGTCGGCGCTCGCCCACGGCGCCGCGCGCAGCGGGGCGGGACCCCAGTCCAGCGCGGCGTGGTGCCGCGGCCCGTTCGGCGCGGTGAGCCGGTCGGACTGCTCCCGCCACCAGTGCGCCACGTCGTGCGCGGCCAGCAGCGCCGCCATCGTCGGCAGCAGCGGCCAGCGGTGCAGCGACCGGTATCCGCGCAGTTGCCGGATCGCTTTCACCGGGCGTTGCCGCAGCAGCGAATGCAGATGTCCGGGCGGGCCGCCGAAGATTTCATCGCCGCCGAATCCGGCGAGCTGCCGCTGCACGCCGTGCTCGGCGAGCAGTTCCGCGCACCGGCCCGTCGCGGCGAGTTCCCGGAAAAGCGGAATGGGTTCTTCGTGGTCGGTGAGCGCTCCTGGATCCTCGAATGCGGAGGGGATTTCTCGCGGATCCAGCACGAGGTGCGTGCCGTCCGGCAATTGCCGCGCGCATTCGGCGGCGAACCGGTTCTCCCCGTTCTCGCGGTCGTTTTCCCGGCGGTTCAGCGTGACGAGCTCGGGTTCGTGCCGCGCGGTGAGGAAGCACAGCGCGGTGGAATCCATCCCGCCCGAGAGGTCGGCGCCGGTGCGCCCGGTCCCGGACCGGATCGCGGTGTCGAGCGCCTCCCGGGTGGCGCGGGCGCCGCGGCGCAGCGCCACGTCCGGTTCCGGCGGCCGCCACCACCGCACCTCCCGGGCCCGCTCGGCGGCGAGCCGCAGGTACGAGTCGGGGGGCAGCGCCCGCACCCCGGACCACGCGGTGCGCCGGTCCAGCGGCGGCCCGGTCGGTCCGACCGCCACCCGCAGCGCCAGCGCCTGCTCGTCGATGCCCGCGCCGGCCAGCTCGGCGAGCAGGTCGGCGCGATCACCGGCGATCGGGACGCCACCGATCCGGGTGTGGAACACCTGCCGCAGCCCGGAGATCCCGCCCTGCACCCGGACCTCGCCGCGCACCGAGGCGGCCAGGTGCACTCCGCCGGGCAGCCGGTGCAGCACCGCGTCCAGGTCGGCGACCGAGCGCAGCCCGTGCACGATCGACGCGAGCCGGGTCGCGTCGATCGGGCAGGACCCCAGCAGCGCCACCCGGACCGGCCCGAGCGCGACCGGGACGAGGTCGTCGGTGCGGAAGCGGCCGACCAGCCAGGGGTTCCCGGAATCGTGGCGGAGCACGATCCGCCCCTGCGCCGGGAATCGGTCGACGACGTTCTTCAATCCCGGCACGTCGGGCAGTACGACCCAACCGGAGTGGTGCTGGAGCATGCTCATTCCGTTCTCGGATCGGTGCGCGTCGCGGGGTAGGAGGAAAATGGTGCGGTGACCGGCTCGGGTAATTCCACGATTTCCACGAGCGTGGGAGTTTCGTAGCCGTCGGCAGCGGTCTGCTCGTCCATGAATGCCTCCGCAGTGGTGTGCAGGCACGGATTCATGCCGACGATCACACTGCTAGGAGCCCGGGTGGGGCACAATGCCTCCCGGGTGATGATGACCCCATTCGGTGAAGAAAGTACTAGTCACGTAACAATGCCCCGCGCGAAATGCGTCGGGACCATCTCCGCGATGTCGCGGCCGGGCCGCGCGGTCTCAGCCCAGGCGGTGCGCCAGCACCGCTTCGTGGGCCGTCCCGACCGGTCCGCGCTCGTCGAAGAGCCGGGCGCGGGTGACGCCGACGCCGGTGGGTTCGACGTCGCGCGCCATCTCCATCCCGAGCCATTCGCCGGCGGGTTCCCGGTGCAGGTACAGCGTGATGTCGCTGTTGATCCACGGGCCGAACAGCGAGCCGACGGGACTGCCCGCGCTGATGCAGTCGACGAGGACGGCGACCTGGCTCAGCCTGCTGGTCGGTTCGTCGGGCAGCAGCGGCAGCGGCAGCCGCATCCACGCCTGGGTGGGGCCGCCGGCGAGCTGGTCGCGGACCCAGCGGACCTGGACCACGTCGTGCACTCCCCAGCGCAGCCCGAGTTCGGCGGGCAGCAGCGAGGAGTCCGGCAGGCCCTGCGGTCCGGGGAACGGGGTGGGTTCGGGTGCGTGGTCGCCGTCGACCCCGCTGCGGCGCAGCACCTGGGCGGTGGCGCGGGTGACCTCGGTGCCGTCCTGGGCGAGGGTGACCTCGAACACGCGCAGCCGCTTGCCGGCCCGGACGGTGCGGGTGGTGGCGGTGATCCCGGTGCGGGGGACGGGGCGGTGCAGGTCGACGGTGAGCCGGGCGACGAACAGGTCGGGTTCGTCGAGGGCCTGCTCGACGGAGCGGGCGACGAGTCCGGCGACTGGGCCGCCACCGGTGAGCTCGCCCCACGGGTTGCCCGCGGCTTCGGTGGGCACGAACAGGTCGCCTTCGCGGCGGAACAGGCTCTCGTCTCGGCGCACGCCCGGATGCTACTCAGCAGTATCTTACTTTGGGTAGATCTGACGGCTGGGTCGTCCGGGCGCGTTCGGGTTCGGTCGTCCGGCGCAGCGGGGGTGCGGGTTCCGTGACCAGTTTCCCATTCGGCCTTTTATTTGAAACTTCATGTATATGCTGGGCGGTCGGAACCCCCGTGCCCCCCGAAAGGTGAGCTGATGCAGCACCGTCTCCGCGACGTCACGATCCTGCTGGCCAGGTTGGTCGTCGGCGTGACCTTCGTCTTGCACGCCTACCAGAAGTTCGTGCTCAACGGCATCTCCGGCGTCGGCGCCGGATTCGAGCAGATGGGCATCCCGATGCCCGTCGTCGCCGCAGGGTTCACCGCCACCGTCGAACTGCTCGGCGGACTCGCGCTCATCCTCGGCGTGCTGATGCCCGTGGCGGGCGTGCTGCTCGCCGCCGTGATGCTCGGCGCGCTCGTCACCGCGCACGCGAGCGCCGGCTTCTTCGCCACCGACGGCGGCTTCGAATACGTGCTGGTGCTCGCCGCGACGAGCCTCGCGCTCGGCTTCAGCGGGCCCAAGTACACCGTGCAGGCGCTGTTCACCGGCGGCGCGCAGGCCGAACGCGCCAAGGTCGACGCCTGACCCAGGTGCCGGGCGCGAGGCGGCCGCCGACCGAGGCGCCGCCGCGCGCGAGCACGGAGCCGCGCGGGCCCGACGCCCGGCCCGCGCGCCCGGTGGCTCCGGCGGGGGAGGCCGGACGGTTCGTGCTCCGCGACCCGGCACGCCGGGCGGCACCGCTCGGTGGTGGCGCCGCCCGGGGCGGTCGCGGAGCGCGGGTGCGGCGGCGGTCAGCCCGCGCGCGGGCCGGGCGCCCTCTAGTGCGCGCCGCCCCCCGGCGCCCTCGCCCGGGCCGGCGTTGGCACCCGCCACCGCGGAACCCG
>NZ_JAIUKC010000216.1:0-14319 GCF_020177435.1 Saccharopolyspora sp. 7B
GTCCCGAACCCCGCCCGCACCGAGACCGACCCGCCTCGACACCCCTCGAACGGAGTTCGCGCCATGAACGCGATCGACAACCTGCACTGCCTCGTAGCGCGGGGATTCCGGGGAGTTCCGGTGCACGACGACGGCGGCCGGCTGGACGCCCTGCTGTACGTGCGGCACTGGCCGTCCGGCGTCGTCGACGTCGTGATCGTGTACTCCCACGACGAGGCCGTCGCCTACCGCGCGAGCGGATTCGACCCGCACGGCCCCCTCCTCGGCCTCCCGGCCCGCGTGCACTGGCGGCAGGCCGGGCACCCCGATGCGGTCACCACCGCCGCCCTCGGCCTGCCCTCCTGACCCCCGGGACATCCCGTTCCCGATCACCTCCCGCGACGCGCTCCGCCCCCGGATCGGATGCGTCCCGCTGGTGCGATGCGCACCGCCTTCCCGCAGGCCGAGGTCACCGACTACGAGTGGTTGATGCCCGTGCTCGCCAACGCGCCTGAGGATCGACACGTGCTCGCCGCAGCGGTGCACGGGGGCGCTGAGGTCACCGTCACCGCGAACCTGGACGATTTTCCGGCCCCGCGATCTGAGGGAACACGGCGTTGCGGCCACACATCCCGACGCGTTCCTGGTGGACCTGCTCGACGAAGATCCGGAGTTGATCTCGCAATGCCTGCGGGACGCCGTGCTCGCCAGGCGCAGGCCGCCCGAGACGATCGACTCGTTGCTGGCACAGCGCGGCGAAGTCGTCCCCGATTTCGCCGAAGCCGCCCGGCGCTCGATGCGGTAGGCGCTGGTCAGCGGAACGGGGCGTGGCCGACGAGGGTGCCCGCGCGGTCGATGACCAGGACCTCGACGTCGATCGGGGCACCCTGGAGGGTGGTCAGGCAGAAGTCGCGGGAGCGGGCGGCGACGAGGTCGCCGAGCGGGATGTCCTCGGCCTGGCAGCGGGTGAGCGCGTCCAGCGCGGTGTTGGCGCCGCGAATGCTCTCGGCGAACTCGACGGAGGCGCCCGCGTCGCGCACGATCCCGGCCAGCAGCGCGAAGTTCACCTGCGACCGCTTCGAATGCAGGTCCAGATGCCCGTCGGCGAGCTTGGCGAGCTTGCCGATGCCGCCCGCGATCGTCAGCCGGGGCACCGGGTGGCGCCGCAGGTACTTGAGCACCGCGCCCGCGAAGTCGCCCATGTCCAGCATCGCCTCCGGCGCGAGGCCGTAGGTGCGGTCGACGAGCTTCTCCGAGGTGCTGCCGGTGCAGCCGGCGACGTGCTCCAGCCCGGCGGCCCGGGCCACGTCCACGCCGCGGCGGATGCTGTCGATCCACGCCGAGCACGAGTACGGCACCACCACGCCGGTCGTGCCGAGGATGGACAGGCCGCCGAGGATGCCGAGGCGCGGGTTCCAGGTGCGCCGCGCCAGTTCCTCCCCTTTCTCCACGGAGATCTCCACGACCACGTCCCCGCTGCCGCCGTGCTCGGCGGCGACCTGCCGCACGACGCCGCGGATGAGTTCGCGCGGCACCGGGTTGATCGCCGGTTCGCCCACCGGCAGCGGCAGGCCCGGTTTCGTCACGGTGCCCACGCCCGGACCGGCGCGGAACACCACCCCGGCGCCGGGTTCGGCGGGGCGGACCGTGGCCGACACCAGCGCGCCGTGCGTCACGTCCGGGTCGTCCCCGGCGTCCTTGACGATCGCCGCCATCGCCGACCCGGCGCCGAGGCGTTCCTTGGCGAGGGCGAACTCGGGGCGGTGCCCCTTCGGCAGCACGATGCCCACCGGATCGGGGAACCCGCCGGTGAGCAGCGCCGTGTAGGCGGCGGCGGTGGACGCCGTGGCGCAGGCGCCGGTCGTCCAGCCGTAGCGCAGCGCCTGGCCGGTCATAGCGCACCGCCTAGGCTGGCCGCATGGTCGAGGTGCGGCGAGTGCTGGTGCTCGGCGGCACCGCGGAGGCCCGCGAGCTCGCCGCCCGGCTCGGCGGCGAACCGGCGGTGCACGTGATCTCCTCGCTGGCGGGCCGGGTGCGCGACCCGCGGCTGCCCGAGGGCGAGGTGCGGATCGGCGGTTTCGGCGGTGCCGAGGGCCTCGCCGCGTGGCTGCGCGCCGAACGCATCGACGAGGTGGTGGACGCGACGCACCCGTTCGCCGCCGCCATGACCTCGAACGCGGTGCTCGCCTGCGCACTGGCGGGCCTGCCGCTGCTGGTGCTGCGCAGACCCGGCTGGGAACCGGAACCGCACTGGCACCTGGTGGATTCGCTGGACGAGGCCGCCGCCGCGCTGCCCGGCCTGGGCGAGCGGATCTTCCTCAGCACCGGGCGCCAGGGCGTGCACCGGTTCGCGCACCTGGACCTGCGGTTCCTGGTGCGCGCCGTGGACCCACCGGAACCGCCGCTGCCGCCGCGCACCGAGCTGCTGCTGGCCCGCGGCCCGTTCGCGTTCGACGACGAGGTGGCGCTGCTGCGCGAGCACCGCATCGACGTGCTGGTCACCAAGGACAGCGGCGGCCCGATGACCCGTCCGAAGCTGGATGCGGCCCGGCTGCTGGGCGTCGCGGTGGTGCTGGTGCGGCGGCCGCCGGAACCACCGGTGCCCGTGGTGGGGACCGTGGCCGCCGCTGTGGAACGGCTGCGTCACGCCGGGTAGCGGCGCGGCGTGAACACCGTCCCGCCGACCGAGCGCGTGGTGGACGAGCCGATCAGCAGCAGGCAGCGCATGTCCACATCGGACGGATCGAGTTCGCCGAGCGGCACCACCCGCACCGACTCCTGCGGCCCGCCCACGTCGCGGCCGATCACCACCGGCGTCTCCGGGGAGCGGTGCTCCAGCAGCACGTCGCGGGCGGCGCCGACCTGCCAGGTGCGGCTGCGCGAGGCCGGGTTGTAGATGGCCATCGCCAGGTCGGCCCTCGCCGCCGCGGCCAGCCGCTCGACGATGACCTCCCACGGCTTCAACCGGTCCGACAGGGACAGCACGCAGTAGTCGTGGCCCAGCGGCGCGCCGATCCGGCTCGCCACCGCCTGCGCCGCGGTGAGGCCGGGCAGCACCCGCACCGGCACCTCCGCGAACCGCTCCTCGGTGGCGACCTCCAGCACGGCGCTGGCCATCGCGAACACGCCCGGATCGCCCGAGGACACCACGACGACGCGGGATCCGCGCCGCGCCAGGTCCAGGGCGAACTCGGCGCGCTCGGCCTCCACCCGGTTGTCCGAGGCGTGCTTGCGCTGCCGCGGGTTCGTCGGCAACCGGTCCAGGTAGGGGCCGTAGCCGACGAGGTCGTCGGCGGCGGCGACGGCGGTGTGCGCCTCCGGCGTGGTCCACTGCGGACCGGCCGGGCCGAGGCCGACGACCACGACCTCGCCGGTGCTCGCCGTCGGCGCGGGCTCGGGAGTTTCCCGTTGCGCCGCAGCGGAAACGGGTACCCCGGACGCGTCGGTCAGGTTCAGCGGGCTGTCCGCGTTCACCGGGCTCGGCAGCAGCGCCAGCGAGAAGTACGGCACCGACGCCGGATCCACCTCGCCCAGCGGCAGCAACCGCTGCCGGTCGGTGGTGGCGCGCTCCACGAAGTAGGCCTCGTCGAGCCGGCCCGCCTTCTCGAACGCCGCCTTCACCCCGTCGAAGGTGCGGCCCAGCTTCATGACCGCCGCCGCGTCGGTGCCCGCCAGCTTCTCGGCGAGCACGTCCGGGTCGAGCGTGCCGGGCAGCACCGTCAGCACCTCGTCGCGTTCCGCCAGCGGCCTGCCGAGCATCGCCGCCGCCCCGCTCACCGAGGTCACGCCGGGGATCGCGGCCACCTCGAACCGGCCCACCAGCCGCTTGTGCATGTGCATGTAGGAGCCGTAGAAGAACGGGTCGCCCTCGCACAGCAGCGCCACGGTGCGGCCCGCGGCCAGGTGCGCGGCGAGGCGTTCGGCCGCGTCGGCGTAGAACTCGTCGATGGCGCCCTGGTAGCCGCCCGGGTGGTCGGTGGTCTCGGTCGTCACCGGGTACACCAGCGGTTCCTCGACCTGGCCGTCCCGCAGGTACGGGGCGGCGACGGAACGCGCGATGCTGCGGCCGTGCCGGGCGCTGTGGTAGGCGATCACGTCGGCTTCGCCGATCAGCCGGGCGGCCTTGACCGTCACCAGCTCCGGATCTCCCGGGCCGAGCCCGACGCCGAACAACCTGCCTGCCTGCTCCACGGTGCTGCTCACTCCTGTTCGCTCGCGATCGCGTTGATGGCGGCCACGGCCATCGCGCTGCCGCCGCGGCGGCCGTGCACCACCAGGTGCTCCAGCGCCGGGTGGTCGGCCAGGGCCTGCTTCGATTCGGCGGCGCCGATGAACCCGACGGGCAGCCCGAGCACGGCGGCGGGCCTGCCCGCGCCCGCGTCGACCATCTCCAGCAGCCGGAACAGCGCGGTCGGCGCGTTGCCGACGGCCACCACGGACCCGTCCAGCCGGTCCCGCCACAGCTCCATCGCGGCCGCGCTGCGGGTCGTGCCGAGTTCCGCGGCGAGGCCGAGGACCCGCTCGTCACCGAGGGTGCAGAGGATGTCGTTGTCGGCGGGCAGCCTGCCCCGGGTGACGCCCGCGGCGACCATGGCGGCGTCGCAGAACACCGGTGCGCCACCGCGCAGCGCCTCGCGGGCGGCGAGCACCGCGCGCGGCGACCAGGCGATGTCGCGGACCAGGTCCACCATGCCGCAGGCGTGGATCATGCGGACGGCGACCTGGGCGACTTCCGGTGGCATGCCGTCGAGTTCCGCTTCAGCGCGGATCGTGGCGAACGAACGGCGGTAGATCTCCGCGCCGTCGCGCACGTACTCGTAGCCGCCGGTGCTGTCTGCGGTGTTCACACTGCCCTCCGTGCCGCGTCGAGCGCGGCGGACGTATCGCCGGCGGCACGGCCGCCGACCTCGTAGCCGGCCTCGGTGGCCAGCACTTCCACTCCTGGCCCGGCCGGTCGGCCGCAGCGGCGCGCGCAACCCGCCCAGTGCACCGGCAGCGGGCCGGGCCGGGTGGTGCGCAGCGCGTCGGCGCGCACGTCGGCGAGGGACTTCGCGCAGCCGGGGCTGCCCGTGCAGGCGGTCACCCCGGCCAGCGGCGCGCCCGAGTCGGTGAGGAACCCGGCGGCGGCCAGCTCGGCGAGCCTGCGCGGCGCCTCGGCCGCGGGGACGTCGGTGAGCAGCAGCGCGCGCCACGGCGTGAGCCGCAGCGGGTGCGGTGCGGCGGTCCGGGCGGCGATCTCTTCGGTCTGCGCGGCGAGCACCGCGATCTGCGCGGCGTCCAGCCGTCCCAGCGGTGCGCCGAGGGCGAGGTCGACCCGGTCGTCGTCGCGGGCCAGCACGCCCAGCTCGGCGTGCGTGCGCACCGGATCACCGGGCGTGACCACGGATTCCGCCGGGGTGCAGGGGAATTCCTCCCGGACGCGGCCGGCGATCCGCTCCGCGCCGCCGGGCAGTTCCGCGAGCCGCCAGCTCTCCGCACCCAGCCGGTCCCGCTCCGCGAGGAACGCGGCGGCCGCGAGCACCGCGGCGCGGGCCGCGTCGGCCGCGGGCACCCGCAGCCCGAGGTCGGCCCCGGCGAGCAGCACCGCAACCGAGCCGTCCGCCGGGTGCAGCGCGACGTCCGCGCCCAGCGCGGTCACCTCGCCGCCGCCGTCGTCCGCGGTGAACAGGAACCGGCCGGGCAGCTCCGCCAGCTCCGGGTCGGCGCGCAGCCGCTCGTCCAGTTCCACCGCCACCGCGCGCACGTCCAGCGCCCCCGGGCGGGTGCGCGGCGAGGCGACGACGTTGCGCACCCGCTCGTGCGTCGGCGACGGCAGCAGTCCGGCCGCGCCGAGCAGGTCGGCGAACTCCGGCACCGCCGCCGCGGACAGGCCGCGGACCTGGACGTTCGCCCGCGAGGTGAGTTCCCAGCCGCCGTCACCCAGCGCGGCCGCGGTCGCCAGCGCCCGCACCTGCCGCGCCGCGAGCCGCCCGCCGGGCACCCGGACGCGGGCCAATCCCCCGTCGGCGGCCTCGTGCACCCGCAGCGCGCCGGGGCACGCGTCGGGTCCGGCTCGTCGCGGCACGCTCGTCCCCGCTCTCGTCGATCGTGGTCTGGTCCGGAACTCGCAGCGCACGGCGCCGCTGTCCGGGGTGCGCGGACTCGGGGGCGCACCGGCGACCGTCGATACTACGTCCCGCCCGGATCGCGTCCGCAAAACGCGATGCGCCTCACCGGGCGGCCGGACCGGCCGAGTGCGGGATCTCTCCCGCGTGCGCACGATCGGCCACTTGACGAACGATCGCCCCGTTGCGGAGAGTTGTCGGCGGCGACGTGCGGAGGAAGCCGGTGCGAGTCCGGCGCGGTCCCGCCACTGTCACCGGGGAGCGGACTCCGAGTACGAGGCCACTGCCCGCGCGCCGCGCGGGTGGGAAGGCCGGAGCGAGCGCCGATCCGGGAGCCAGGACACTCCGGCGCCGCCACCGCCCGGTGCCACACCGGGTGCCGACGACTCCGGGGCGAGGACCCCGAGGAAGGTTGACCATGCGTCCTGTCCGCACGCCCGCGTCCCTGCTCAGCCGGGAGCGTGCCGCATGATCCTGCTGCTGTCCACATCGGACACCGATCTGCTCAGCGCACGCGCCAGCGGTGCGGACTTCCGCCTCGGCAACCCGGCTCGGCTCGGCGTGGACGACCTGCCGCCGCTGCTGGAGGGCGCCGACCTCGTCGTGGTGCGGCTGCTCGGCGGCCGCCGCGCGTGGGAGGAGGGCTTGGACGCGCTGCTCGCCGGACCGCGCCCGGTCGTGGTGCTCGGCGGTGAGCAGGCCCCGGACGCGGAGCTGATGGAGTGCTCCACGGTGCCCGGCGGCGTCTGCTCGCAGGCGCACGGCTACCTCGCGCAGGGCGGACCGGAGAACCTGGCGCAGCTGTTCAACTTCCTGTCCGACACGGTGCTGCTCACCGGCCACGGCTTCGAACCGCCGGTGGAGACGCCGAAGTGGGGTCTGCTGGAGCGGACCCCGCGCCGGACCGAAGGCCCGAAGGTCGCGGTGCTCTACTACCGCGCGCACCACATGGCGGGCAACACCGCGTTCGCGCACGCCCTGTCCGAGGCGATCGAGGACGCGGGCGGCCAGGCGCTGCCGGTGTTCTGCGCCTCGCTGCGCGCCCCCGAAGCGGGCCTGCTGGACACGTTGCGCGAGGCGGACGCGCTGATCGTGACGGTGCTGGCCGCGGGCGGCACGAAGCCCGCGACGGCCTCCGCCGGTGGCGACGACGAGGCGTGGGACGTGGGCGCGCTCGCCGCGCTGGACGTGCCGATCCTGCAGGGCCTCACCCTGACCTCCAGCCGCGAGGCGTGGGAGGACAACGACGAGGGCCTGTCCCCGCTGGACATGGCCACCCAGGTCGCGGTGCCCGAGTTCGACGGCCGCCTGATCACGGTGCCGTTCTCGTTCAAGGAGAACGACGCCGAGGGCCTCCCGGTGTACGTCGCCGACCCGGAGCGCGCGGCCCGCGTCGCCGGGATCGCGGTGAAGCACGCGCGGCTGCGGCACGTGCCCGCCGCGGACAAGCGGCTGGTGCTGATGCTCTCGGCGTACCCGACGAAGCACTCCCGGATCGGCAACGCCGTCGGCCTGGACACCCCGGCGAGCGCGGTGGGCCTGCTGCGGCGGCTGCGCGAGGCCGGCTACGACATCGGCCCGGCGGACGGCCCGGACGCGCTGCCCGGCGTGGCCGCGCAGGACGGCGACGCGCTGGTGCACGCGCTGATCGCCGCCGGTGGCCAGGACCCGGACTGGCTGACCGAGGAGCAGCTGTCCGGCAACCCGGTGCGCATCCCCGCGAAGCGCTACGCCGACTGGTTCGCCACGCTGCCGCAGGACCTGCGGGAGAGCGTCGAGCAGCACTGGGGCCCGCCGCCGGGCGAGCAGTTCGTGGACCGCTCGCACGACCCGGACGGCGAGATCGTGGTGGCCGCGCTGCGCGCCGGGAACGTGGTCGTGGTCGTGCAGCCGCCGCGCGGGTTCGGCGAGAACCCGATCGCGATCTACCACGACCCGGACCTGCCGCCGAGCCACCACTACCTGGCCGCCTACCGCTGGATGACCGACGAGTTCGGCGCGCACGCGATGGTGCACCTCGGCAAGCACGGCAACCTGGAGTGGCTGCCCGGCAAGACCGCGGGCATGTCGGCGTCCTGCGCACCGGACGCGGCGCTGGCCGACCTGCCGCTGGTGTACCCGTTCCTGGTCAACGACCCGGGCGAGGGCACCCAGGCGAAGCGCCGGGTGCACGCGACGCTGGTGGACCACCTGGTGCCGCCGATGGCGCGCGCGGAGAGCTACGGCGACATCGCGAAGCTGGAGCAGCTGCTCGACGAGCACGCGCAGATCTCGGCGATGGACCCGGCGAAGCTGCCCGCGATCCGCAGCCAGATCTGGACGCTGATGCAAGCCGCGAAGCTCGACCACGACCTCGGCCTGGACGAGCGCCCGCACGAGGCCGAGTTCGACGACATGCTGCTGCACGTCGACGGCTGGCTGTGCGAGATCAAGGACGCGCAGATCCGCGACGGCCTGCACGTCCTCGGCGCCGCCCCGACCGGGGAGGCGCGGGTGAACCTGGTGCTGGCGATGCTGCGCGCCCGGCAGGTGTGGGGCGGCCAGAGCGGCGCCCTGCCCGGCCTGCGCGAGGCGCTGGGCATGCTGGAGGACGGCAGCGTCGCCCGCGGCACCGTGGACGACGTGGAGAGCTCCGCGCACGCGCTCGTCGCGGGCCTGGAGGAGCGCGGCTGGGAGCTCGGCGCGGTCGTCGAGGTGTGCCGCTCGGTGCTGGGCGACGCGCCGGACGACGTGGTGCGGGTGCTGGAGTTCGCCGTCACCGAGGTGGTGCCGCGGCTGGACGCCACCACCGACGAGATGACCGCGACGCTGCACGCCCTCGACGGCGGCTACGTGCCCGCGGGCCCGAGCGGTTCCCCGCTGCGCGGCCTGATCAACGTGCTGCCGACGGGCCGGAACTTCTACTCGGTGGACCCGAAGGCGGTGCCGAGCAGGCTCGCCTGGGAGACCGGGCACGCCATCGCCGATTCGCTGATCGAGCGCTACCTCGCCGACACCGGCGAGTACCCGCGCTCGGTGGGCCTGTCGGTGTGGGGCACCTCGGCGATGCGCACCTCCGGTGACGACATCGCGGAAGTGCTGGCGCTGCTGGGCGTCCGGCCCACCTGGGACGAGGCGTCGCGGCGCGTCAACGGGCTCGAAGTGATCCCGCTCGACGAGCTGGGCCGCCCGCGGGTGGACGTGACGGTGCGGATCAGCGGGTTCTTCCGCGACGCGTTCCCGCACGTGGTGACGCTGCTCGACGACGCGGTCCGCAAGGTCGCCGCGCTCGACGAGCCGGACGAGCAGAACTTCGTGCGCGCCCACGCGCAGGCCGACCTGGCCGGGCACGGCGACGAGCGCCGCGCCACCACGCGCATCTTCGGTTCGAAGCCCGGCGCCTACGGGGCCGGTCTGCTGCCGCTGATGGACAGCAAGAACTGGCGCGACGACACCGACCTCGCCGAGGTGTACGCGGTGTGGGGCGGCTACGCCTACGGCCGCGGCCTGGAGGGCACCGAGGCACGCGGCGACATGGAATCCGCCTACAAGCGGATCTCGGTGGCGGCGAAGAACGTCGACACCCGCGAGCACGACATCGCCGACTCGGACGACTACTTCCAGTACCACGGCGGCATGATCGCCACGGTGCGCGCGCTGACCGGCAAGGCACCGGCGGCCTACATCGGCGACAGCAGCCGCCCGGACGCCATCCGGACCCGCTCGCTGACCGAGGAGACCTCGCGGGTGTTCCGCGCCCGCGTGGTGAACCCGCGCTGGCTCGCCGCGATGCGCAAGCACGGCTACAAGGGCGCGTTCGAGCTGGCCGCCACCGTAGACTACCTGTTCGGCTACGACGCCACGACCGGTGTCGTCGGCGACTGGATGTACGAGAAGCTCGCCGAGACCTACGTGCTGGACGAGGAGAACCAGAAGTTCCTCACCGAGTCCAACCCGTGGGCGCTGCACGGCATCGCGGAACGCCTGCTGGAAGCGGCGAACCGGAACATGTGGGAGTCCCCGAACCCGGAGACGATCACCGCCCTGCACGAGATCTACCTGCAAACCGAAGGCGACCTGGAGGACGGGCCGGCGACGAGCTGACCGCCGGGTGAGCGGTGCGTCCGCCGGAAATCCGGCGGCCGCACCCCTGGAAGACCCAGTCAGCCCCGGCGCAGCGCCGTCGTGATCTGCTGGCCGATCCGCGAGCCCGCCCGGCTCGCCGCGTCCGCGGGGATCGGCTGCGCGTTCGCACCGTCGAAGTCCTGGCCTTCGACGGTGAGCGCGACGCTGATGTTGCCGACGGCGAACACGTACTCCGCGCTTCCTGCGGCCGATCCGTGAACCCCGGCGTCGCCGACTCCGCTGATGCCCTGCATTCGCCCACCGGAATCCCGCCCGGCCCTCTGCACCGCCGCGAGCGCGAGATCCGAGCCGGAGGTCTCGCCGTTGCTGCGGTGCACGGTGTTCCGCACTGAAAGGGTCCGCAACGCCGGTCCCGGTCCGATTTCCGCTGCACCCCGGAACGACCAAGTGCACCCGTTCCCCGCTCGTTCCGGAGTGACCTGCGGGGCGCCGAGCGCGTCTCCGACCGCCTGCGTGGTCAGCAACGAGCACGCCTCCGGAGATTCCTGGAACTCGTCGTTCGCCGGGTCGGTTCCCGGGTTGCTCGCGCATCCCGCCGCGCACACCAGCAGAGCAGCGACGCCGATACCCCGCTGCCAGGACCCGATCATGCGGACCCCGCCTTCCAGTTCCCGGAATCCGCGACCACCGACGGCAATGCCTCCGGGATCTGCAGATCTGCCGCCCGCTGCGCGAGTTCCAGCCCGCTGCGCTGGAAATCCGTCATGATCTGCACGATGTTCTGCGCCGTCGAGGTGATCAGCCGCAGGAAGTTCGCCAACGCCTCGAGCACGGCGTCCGCCACCCCGAAGAGCAACTCCTTCGCGCCGGCGACGATCCCACCGGTCATGCTCAGGATCTCCGCCCCGGTGTTGCCGATGATGCCGATCGCCTCCTTGTAGGCGTCGGTGATGTGCTGCCGGATGTCGAGCATCTTCCCGGAGAACTCGTCGAACAGCTCACCGGTCGCCAGCATCACCTTGGAAACGTGATCCAAGTAGGTCAGATAGCTGGTGGCCGCCGGCCCGGACCAGTTTCCGCTGATGGACGTGCGCGCCTCGACGATGGTGTCGTCGGCGTGCAGCAGACCTGCCTTGGCAGCGGGAGACCAGGCCTGGGCGATATCCATGACCACCTCGGGATGGCCGAGCCAGTCACGGATCTCATCGATGACCCGGACGATCACGTACCGTCCGGTCTTCTCGGCGTACTCGACGACGATGGCGGCTTCCCGATCAGGGAACGCAGTCAACGCTGCCGTCATGCTGCACCACCTCCTACTGGGTCTTCCGCAGCTCTGCTTCGATCTCTTCTTCGCGTTCGGCCTGGTCGTCGACCACCGCACGCAGGGAAGCGGCTGCCTTCCCCAGGTTCTCGACACCCTTCAACAGGCCGGCGAAGAGGTTCTCCGCAGCGCCGTTGTACGCACCGGGAATGTCGCCCTGCTTCCCCAGGAGGCCGAGGTCGTCTTCCTCCAAGGTCTTCCCCTTGACCTTGTTGTGCGCCTCTTCCCAGCTGTCTTGGGCCTCCTGCAAGAACATCACGTTCCCGCGCAATGCCTCGATCACCACGTCGAACCCGGCCACGCCGCTCACCCCTGACCGTTCTGGAACTCGCGTTCGCGCAATTCAGCAGCCTGCCGTTCGGCGTCCGCGAGTGCGTCTACGACGAGCCGACCGAGCGACGACTCGTTGGTACGCCAGAGGTTCTCCCGATCGAGCTCGATGTCGATCAACCGACCGTGACCGCTCACGGAGACGGTGCCGATCCCCCCTGGAACATCAACTGATATTCGACGTTCCGAGAGCGACCTCCCGACCTCCGCCACTTCTTCGGTGCGCCGACCGATCTCAGCGACCAAGTCCTCGATCTCCTGCATCACTCGGCCTCCGAGGTGAATCCTGGCGCGAGCTGCTGGAGCCGTTCGCCGGCCGCCTCACCAGCCATCCGGCGCGCAGCTTGGATGGACTCCACCAGGTCGCGCGAAATCATCTCGGGTCGACTCGAATCGAGCGCCCCGGCTCGGATGTCCAGTTCGAGCAGAGCTCCTCCTCCGGTGCAGGTCGCGGTCGCGACTCCGCTCTCCGACGAGCCGCGGAACCGCAGCGTGTCTTGCTCTTCTCGGGCTTCGCGAATCAGCCCGGCCTGCTCATCAAGAGCATCAGCCGTGCGCCGCAACTCTTCCCAGTCCAAATCCGCACCGCCTCTTCTCTGCGTACACGGGACCACGCCCTGTGACAGGTACCGTAAGAGACCACCGAGCCGGTGCGGGGCGGATTCGACGATCTCGTCGACGAACTTCCTGAACAGACCTCCGTCACCCGGGAGATCCCGTGCGGAAGACCGAAGAGGTGGGTTTCCCTGCGCAGAAGGCGACCTGGAAGACGGGCCGCAGGGGGCCTGATCGGGGCCGCCACCCCTCGGACGATGGAAGGCCCCCCCCCCCCGGCGGGGGGGGGGGGCGGGGCCCCGGGGGGCCCCCCCGGGGGGGGGGGGGGGGCACCGCTCACCGCTCGGAGGTGACGGTGTAGCCGGCGCGGGTCAGCTCGGCGACCACGTGCTCGCGGTGCTCCGGCCCGCGGGTCTCCAGGCTCACCTCCACGTCCACCTGGCCGAGCGCCAGCGCCCCGGAGATCCGGGAGTGCTCGATGTCCAGCACGTTCGCCGCCAGGTCGCCGAGCCTGCCGAGCAGCTCCGCCAGCGAGCCCGGCAGGTCCGGCAGCCGCACCCGCAACGACAGGTAGCGGCCCGCGGAGGTCATGCCGTGCCGGATCAGCTGCAGCAGCAGCAACGGGTCGATGTTGCCGCCGGAGAGCACCGCGACCGTCGGCGGCGCCAGCAGGTCGGGGCGTTCCAGCAGGCCAGCGACGGCCGCGACCCCGGCCGGTTCGGCGACGAGCTTCATCCGCTCCAGGCACAGCAGCAGCGCCCGGGACAGGGCCTGCTCGCTCACCGCGATCACGTCGTCGACGAGGGCGGACACGTGCTCGAAGGTGACCTCGCCGGGCTGGGCGACGGCGATGCCGTCGGCCATCGTGCGCGTGTCGGACAGGCGCACCGGAGCTCCCTGCGCCAGCGAAGGCGGCCAGGCCGCGGCCTGCTCGGCCTGCACCCCGATGACCCGAACCTGCGGGCGCAGCGCCTTCACCGCAGCCGCGACCCCGGCGACCAGGCCACCGCCGCCGGTGGGCACCAGCACGGTGCCGACCTCCGGCAGCTGCTCCAGCACCTCCAGCCCGACGGTCCCCTGCCCGGCCAGCACGTCCGGGTGGTCGAAGGGGTGGATGAACTCGGCGCCGGTGCGGGCGGCGTGCTCCTGCGCCAGCGCGAGGGTCTCGGACAGCACCGCGCCCTCCGCGCGCACCTCGGCGCCGTAGGACTGGGTCGCGGCCAGCTTCGGCAGCGTCGCGCGCTCCGGCATGAACACCGTGGACTCGATGCCCAGCAGCGAGGCCGCCAGCGCCACGCCCTGCGCGTGGTTGCCCGCGCTGGCCGCCACCACTCCCGCCGCCCGGCGCTCCTCGTCCAGGGCGCGCAGCCGGACGTAGGCGCCGCGCAGCTTGAACGACCCGGTGCGCTGCAGGTTCTCGCACTTCAAGTGCACGTCGGCACCGACGTGGTCGCTGAGCACCCGGGAGTGGGCGAGCGGAGTCCGGCGGGCCACGTCCGCCAGGTCACCGGCGGCGGCGCGGATCCGGTCCAAGCTGATCAGGGACATGCGCCAATCGTGCCCCAGCGCGAAGCCGGACCGCCGACCGAGGTGTTGGGTACGCTGCTCGGTACGCGTGATCCGCCCGCGGCATCGGGGGTCTGCCGGGGCGCGCGCACCCACGACGGCGCAACGGCGCGCGGAGCGGCGGCTCCGGGGAGGACACGGATGGCACCGGCGATGGCATCGACGGGAACGCTTCCACTGGTCGGCGGGATCGCGGTGGCGGCGGTCCTGTCGGCGGGCGCCGTGTTCGCGGTCGCCCAGGCGGGCTGCGACGAACCCGGCTCGTACCGGCAGCAGGACGGGGTGGTCGAGCTGATCGGCGGCTGCGTGCAGGCGGAAGACCTGCCGGTCTCCCCGGAAGCCCAGGACGGCATCCCCCCGCACAACACCACGGGCACCTCGGTCGCCCCCTGACCC
>NZ_JAIUKC010000217.1:0-14046 GCF_020177435.1 Saccharopolyspora sp. 7B
GTGCGGGTGATGATGGCCGGAGCGGGGGACGGGGCGCCGGGATCTCCGTCGGGGGACCAGATCTCCCGGATCGTGGGAAGCGGCTGTTGGCAGCGGCGGAAAAGATCACGTGAGAGTCGTGGGTCATCGCGTCGTTCCGGCGTTCGAGTTATGGTCGGCCAGGTTTGCGGCGGTCGGCAAGTGACTGTCGGTGATCCGAGGGGGCTCGGTTGATCGAGTTCCGATCCGTGCGCAAGGAATATCCCGGGGGCGCGGTCGCGGTCGACGACGTGGACCTGGCGGTCGAGGCGGGCACGATCACCGTGCTCGTCGGTCCGTCCGGCTGCGGGAAGACCACCTTGCTGCGCATGGTGAACCGCATGATCGACCCGAGCGCGGGCACCGTGCTCGTGGACGGGCGGGACGTGCGCGACGCCGACCCGGCGGTGCTGCGCCGCGGCATCGGCTACGTCATCCAGCAGGCCGGGCTGTTCCCGCACCGCTCCGTGCTGGACAACATCGCCACCGTGCCGAGGCTGTTCCGCGGTTCCCGCCGCGACACCCGGCGGCGCGCGCAGGAACTGCTGGACCTGGTGGGGCTGCCGGCCTCGCTCGGCGACCGCTACCCGGCGCAGCTCTCCGGCGGCCAGCAGCAGCGCGTCGGCGTGGCCCGTGCCCTCGCCGCCGATCCGCCGGTGCTGCTGATGGACGAGCCGTTCAGCGCCGTCGACCCCGTGGTCCGCGAAGGGCTGCAGGACGAGCTGCTGCGGTTGCAGGGCGAACTCGGCAAGACCGTCCTGTTCGTCACCCACGACATCGACGAGGCGGTGAAGCTCGGCGAGAAGGTCGCCGTGCTGCGCACCGGCGGGCACGTCGCCCAGTACGCCGCACCCGACGAGCTGCTCGCCCGGCCCGCCGACGACTTCGTCACCTCCTTCATCGGGCGCGACCGCGGCTACCGGCGGCTGTCGTTCGCCGACGGCGGTGGGATCGAACCCGGCGAGGTCCGCACCGTTTCCCTCGGCGACGTCCCCGGCCGCACCGGCGACGAGTGGGTGCTCGTCCTCGACGCCGACCGCAGGCCCCGCGGCTGGCTGCCGCCGCGCACCACCGCGGACGAACCCCTCACCGAGGACGTGCTGGTCGCGGGCGGCTCGCTGCACACCCGCGGGACGGCGCTGCGCGGCGCGCTGGACGCGGCGCTGTCCGCGCCGTCCGGGCTCGGCGTCGTCGTCGACGAGGACGGCGGGTACGTCGGCGTCGTCGGCGCCCGGCACGTGCTCGACGTCATCGAGGCCGGGCGCGGGGAGCGGCCGTGATCGACGAGCTCGCGCACTACTTCTCCAGCCCCAGCAACCGCGAGGTGGTGCTGGAATCCCTCGGGCAGCACATCTACCTCGCGCTGGTGCCGCTGGTGCTGGGCGCGTTGCTGGCGGTGCCCGCCGGGCGGCTCGCGCAGCGGGCGCCGAAGCTGCGCGGAGTGCTGCTGGGCTCGATGAACGTGCTCTACACGATCCCCTCGCTGGCCCTGTTCGTGATCATCCCCGCGGTGATCGGGACCGGTGCGACCGCCGCGATCAACGTGGTCATCGCGCTGACCATCTACAACGCGGCGCTGCTGGTGCGACCCGTGATGGAAGGTCTCGACTCGGTGCCCGAGCACGTCGTCACCGCCGCCACCGCCCTCGGCTACCGGCCGCGCCGCCGGTTCTTCGCCGTCGAGGTGCCGCTGGCGCTGCCGGTGCTGAGCACCTCGCTGCGGGTCGCCTCGGTCAGCAACGTCAGCCTCGTCAGCGTCGGCGCGCTGATCGGCATCGGCGGGCTCGGCCGGTTGTTCACCGACGGGTTCCAGCGGGACTACCTGACTCCGATCCTGATCGGCGTGGTGCTCACGCTCGCGCTGGCGATGGTCGGGGACCTGCTGATCGTGGCGCTGCGCAGGCTGTGCACCCCGTGGCAGCGGGCGAGCGCGGGGGGACGCTGACATGATCATCAACGAGCTGGTCGCCTGGTTGTCGGACCCGGAGCACTGGCTGTCCTCCACCGGGCTGCTCGCCCAGACGGGCAGGCACCTGTACTACTGCGTGCTGTCGGTGCTGTGCGCCTCGATCATCGCGATGCCGATCGGGCTGTGGATCGGGCACACCGGCCGCGGCGGCGCCACCGTCGTCGTGCTCAGCAACTCGCTGCGGGCGCTGCCGACGCTCGGCCTGGTCACCCTGTTCGTGCTCGTCGCGGGCATCGGCGAGGCGCCCACGCTGGCCGGGCTGGTGATCCTGGCGATCCCCGCGGTGCTCTCCGGCGCCTACGCCGGGGTGCAGAGCGTGCCCGCCGAGGTGCGCGACGCCGCCAAGGGCATGGGCATGACCCCGATGCAGCAGCTGTGGCAGGTGGAGCTGCCGAACGCAGCGCCGCTGCTGTTCGGCGGGGTGCGCACCGCGATGCTGCAGGTCGTGGCCACCGCCTCCGTCGCCGCGTACGTGGGCCTCGGCGGGCTCGGCAGCATCCTGCTCGAAGGCATCAAGACCTACGACTACGGCCAGACGCTCGCCGCGGCGCTGTGCATCGCGCTGCTGGCGGTACTGCTCGACGTGCTGCTGAGCAGGCTCTCGCGAGCCGTCACGCCGCGCGGCATCCGCAGCGGCCCGCCTGCAGCCGCCACGAGCACCGGCTGAACACGTGTCCACTGCGACGGGAAGAAGCACGCCGTGAAGCGATGGGGAGCGCTGGCGCTGGCCGGCTTGGCGTTGGTCGGGGTCGCGGGCTGCGGCGGCGACCCGTTCCAGGCCGGGGACGGCACGAACGGGGCGCTGGTCGTCGGCTCCGCCGACTTCACCGAGAGCGAACTCGTGATGGAGATCTACGCCGAGGCGCTGCGGCGCACCGGCGCCGACGTCGACACCAAACCCCGCATCGGGGCGCGCGAGACCTACGTCAACGCCGTCGCCCAGGGCGAGCTGTCGGTGATGCCCGACTACACCGGCAACCTGCTGCAGTACGTCGACGAGAACGATCCCGCCACCGAATCGGGGCAGGTCTACGACGCCCTGCGGCGGAAGCTGCCGCCCGGGCTGGACGTCCTCGACCAGGCGCCCGCCGAGGATTCCGACGTGCTCACCGTGACCCGCCGCACCGCCGACAGCGGCATCGGCACGCTGGAGGACCTCGGGCCGCGCTGCGGCGAATTCGTGCTCGGCGCCCCCGCCGAGTGGAAGACGCGGTGGGAGCAGCGCATCGCCGAAGTCTACGGCTGCACCTTCGCGGAGATCCGCAACCTCGAAGCGGGCACCGTCACCGTGGACGCGCTCACCGGCGACACCGTGCAGGTCGCGAACCTGTTCACCACGTCCTCGCAGATCGCCGCGAACGACCTGGTGCCGCTGCGGGACACCCGCGACATGTTCCCGGCCCAGCACGTGGTGCCGCTGGTCGGCGAGGGCAGGCTGACCCCGCCGCAGGCCGAGGCGATCGACCGGGTGTCGCGGGCGCTGAGCACCGAGGACCTCACCGAGCTCAACCGGCGGCTCGAAGTCGACAAGGCCAATCCCACCGATCTCGCCAAGGAATTCGTCGCCGCAGTGGGTGCGTGACACCCCTCGGCGCGTCCCGGCGGCCGGAGGAGCGTGCGCTCCGCGCTGATCCACTCCGGCTGCTGGCGAAATCTGATTCCCTTTCGGGCTCGCCCGGTGTCGCCGCATCGTGCGAGCAACCGGTCGACGCAGCGTGACGCGGTCAACCATGGTGTGGGGCGCGGCCCACTTTTGCGCTACTGGAAGTGCTGGAGTTCGGGATCGGTGCGATGGTTTTGTCGCCGATCACCGAGAGGTTCGAACCTCGTCCTTCTCGGGTGGCTCGGTTGAATCCGATTCAGCAACAACGAGGGGAAATCTCGCATGCGTACTTCTACTCGCCTCCTTGGTGCGGCCGCGGTCGCCGTGGCTCTGCTCGGTGCCGGCTCCACGACGGCGTTCGCCGGTGGGCACGACGACCCGGCTGTCTCCAGCGAGTCCGGTGACGGGGGTGCCGGTGGCTCTGGTGGCATCGGGGTGAATGTGCTCTGCGGCCTCGGCGTTCTGGGCTCGGGCTCGTGCTCCGCCTCCGATGGCGGGGACGGTGGCGGTTCGGGCGCTGAGACCGGCATCGGCAACACCGAGGGCTGACAGCTCGACCTTTCCGCCGCGGGAAAGAAGTGCCCGGATCCCTTTCGAGGGGTCCGGGCACATCGCTGTTCTCGACGTTCAGCGCAATGAAGATCGGCGATCTCGCGAACCTGGACGACCATGCGGAACGCCGTCGCCCGATCGCTCGGTCGTTCAGCGGGTGGCGGCCTGGCTCGCGCGCGGGCCGCGAAGCGAATCGGTCAATCGCCGCCGACGGTCATCAGTCCGGAGTGAAGATCGAATATTTGTCGACAGCAAATCGTTGATCGTGCGTATTTGCGGGTGAAGCCGCTCGTCGCACCGCCGCTGTTTAAACGAACGGGTTACTTCTAAACCACTTTAGTGCTACTGAAGATGCAGGAGAGCGAGGTCGGTGCGATGGTTTTGTCGCCGATCACCGAGAGGTTCGAACCTCGTCCTTCTCGGGTGGCTCGGTTGAATCCGATTCAGCAACAACGAGGGGAAATCTCGCATGCGTACTTCTACTCGCCTCCTTGGTGCGGCCGCGGTCGCCGTGGCTCTGCTCGGTGCCGGCTCCACGACGGCGTTCGCCGGTGGGCACGACGACCCGGTCGTCACCAGCGAGTCCGGTGACGGGGGCGCCGGGGGCGCTGGTGGCACCGGCCTGAACCTGCTCTGCGGCATCGGCATCCTGGGCTCGGGCTCGTGCTCCGCCGCCAACGGCGGGGACGGTGGCGGTTCGGGCGCTGAGACCGGCATCGGCAACACCGAGGGCTGACAGTGCCGCCTCTTCGAGGTGGGAGATGCCCGGCCCCCATTCTTCGGAGGGGGTCGGGCATATCGCTGTTCTCGACGTCTCCGCGTGACGACGATCGGTGATAGCGTGACGGCGCCCGAAGCGATTTTAGCGGCGCCCATCGATTCGCCCGGTCAGGTCCTCGGCTGCAATCCGCACCTTGTCGGCGAGCTCCGGCCAGGTCGCACCGCAACTCGTACGCCCAGCCGGTTCGCACACGTGCCGGAACGTCACGCTGATCGCCGCCGACGGCCACCGGTCCGGCCCGAACACCGGGCACGCCACCGAAGCGAACCCGCCGGTCACGTGCCCGTCCTCCACCGCCCAACCCAGGCGGCGCTCCGCGTCCAGCACGCGGCGCAACTCCGGCAACGTCCGCGGCCCCCGCTCGGTGCGGCTCGCGAACCCCGCCGGGAACGACGCCCGCACCTGCGCGGCAGGCAGGTGCGCCAACATCGCCCGCCCCGACGCCGTCAAGTGCGCGGGCAACCGCACCCCCACATCGGTGACCAGCGTCTGCGCCCGCGACGGGCGCTGCTGCAGCAGGTACAGCAGCTCACCACCGTGCAGCACCCCCAGGTGCGCGGTGCACCCCACCTCGTCCACCAGCCTGCGCAGCACCGGGCTCGCCAACCGCTCCAGCGGATCGGCGCGCAAGTACGCCGAACCCAGCTCGAACGCCGCCACCCCCAGCGCGAACCGGCGCTCCTCCGGCAACCGCACCACGAAACCGGCCGCCACCAGCTCCGCCAGCAAGTGGTACGTCGTCGACCGCGGCAACCCCAGCTCCCGCGCCAGCGCCCCCGCCGACACCGGCGCCGCCCGGCCCGCCATCGCCGTCAAGATCGCCAGCCCGCGCCGCAGCGCGGGCACCTCGCTGCTGGCTCCCACCGGACCTCCCCGCGACGTCTGGAATCCCAGACGGAACCACCCTAACCGGGCTTCTGCGCCGCGCCGCACCCGTGTGACATGGAGGAATGCGACACGTGCACAAGTTGGTGGCCGGCGAGCTGACCCGGCAGCAGGTCGTCGACATCGCCCGCGGCGGCACCGCCGTCGAGCTCGACCCCGACACCGAACGCGCCGTCGAAGGCACCCGCAGGCACATCGACGCGCTCGCCGCCGCCGAGGAACCCACCTACGGCGTCTCCACCGGGTTCGGCGCGCTCGCCGTCCGGCACATCCCCGCCGAACGGCGCACCGCCCTGCAGCAGTCCTTCGTCCGCTCGCACGCCGCCGGCGCCGGGCCCGCCGTCGAAGCCGAAGTGGTGCGATCCCTGATGCTGCTGCGGCTGCGCACCATCAGCACCGGCCACACCGGCGCCCGGCTCAGCACCGCCCGCGCCCTCGCCGCCGCGCTCAACGCGGGCATCGTGCCCGTCGTGCACGAACACGGCTCCCTCGGCTGCTCCGGAGACCTCGCGCCGCTCGCCGCCGTCGCGCTCGCCCTCACCGGCGAAGGCCACGTGCTCGCGCCGGACGGGACCACCCGCCCCGCCGCCGACGCGCTCGCCGACGCCGGCATCGAACCCGTGGTGCTCGCCGAGAAGGAAGGCCTGTCGCTGACCAACGGCACCGACGGCATGCTCGGCATGCTGGTGCTCGCGCTGCACGACCTCGCCGAACTGCTGGAGATCGCCGACCTCACCGCCGCGATGAGCGTCGAAGCGCTGCTGGGCACCGACCGGGTCTTCGCCGCCGACCTGCACGCGCTGCGCCCGCACCCCGGGCAGGCCCGCTCCGCCGACCGCATCCACCGGCTGCTCGCCGGATCCGAGATCGTCGCCAGCCACCGCGGCCCCGGCTGCACCCGCGTGCAGGACGCCTACTCGCTGCGCTGCGCACCCCAGGTGCACGGCTCGGCCGCCGACGCCGTCGCGTTCGCCGAGACCGTCGCCGACCGCGAACTCGCCGCCGCCATCGACAACCCCGTCGTCCTCGACGACGGCCGCGTCGAATCCAACGGCAACTTCCACGGCGCCCCGCTCGCGCACGCCCTCGACTACCTGGCGATCCCGCTCGCCGACGTGGCGAGCATGGCCGAACGCCGCACCGACCGGATGCTCGACGTGGCCCGCTCGCACGGGCTGCCCGCCTTCCTCGCCGACGACCCCGGCGTCGACTCCGGGCACATGATCGCGCACTACACGCAGGCCGGAGTCGTCGCCGAGCTCAAACGGCTCGCCGCGCCCGCCTCCGTCGACTCCATCCCCACCAGCGCCATGCAGGAGGACCACGTGTCGATGGGCTGGGCGGCGGCCCGCAAGCTGCGCCGCGCCCTCGACGGGCTGCGCACCGTGCTCGCCGTCGAACTGCTCACCGCCGCCCGCGCCCTCGACCTGCGCGCCCCGCTCGCACCCGCGCCCGGCACCGCCGCCGCCCGGGACCTGCTGCGCACCCGCGTGCCGGGGCCCGGACCCGACGCGCACCTCGCCCCGCAGATCGCCGAGACCGAAGCGCTGCTGCGCTCCGGTGCCGTCAACACCACCGTGCAGAACCACCTGGGAGGCTGAGCATGAGCACCGGACCCCGGCCCGTGCGCGCGGCGCGCGGCACCACCCGCACCGCCCGCTCCTGGAGCACCGAAGCACCGCTGCGGATGCTGCAGAACAACCTCGACCCGGACGTCGCCGAACGCCCCGACGACCTCGTCGTCTACGGCGGAACCGGCCGCGCCGCCCGGAACTGGGCCAGCTACGACGCCATCGTCGCCGAGCTCCGCGCCCTCGCCGAGGACGAGACGCTGCTGGTGCAGTCCGGCAAACCCGTCGGCGTGCTGCGCACCCACGAATGGGCACCGCGGGTGCTGCTGGCGAACTCGAACCTCGTCGGGGACTGGGCGAACTGGCCCGAATACCGCAGGCTCGACGCGCTCGGGCTCATGATGTACGGGCAGATGACCGCCGGATCGTGGATCTACATCGGCACCCAGGGCATCCTGCAAGGCACCTACGAGACGTTCGGCGCCGTCGCCGCCAAGCGCTTCGGCGGCAGCCTCGCCGGAACGCTCACCGTCACCGCCGGACTCGGCGGCATGGGCGGCGCGCAATCCCTCGCCGTCACCATGAACGGCGGCGCCGCGCTCGTCGTCGAATGCGACCCCGAACGCGCCCGCCGCCGCGTGCAGCACCGCTACCTCGACGTGCTCGCCGACGACCTCGACGACGCCGTCGAGCAGGCCGTCGCCGCTCGCGATCAGCGCCGCGCCGTGTCCATCGGCGTCATCGGCAACGCCGCCGAAGTGCTGCCGGAACTGCTGCGGCGCGGCGTGCCCGCCGACATCGTCACCGACCAGACCTCCGCGCACGACCCGCTGTCCTACCTGCCGCGCGGCGTCGACCTCGACGACTGGGCGGACTACGCGGCGCAGAAGCCCGACGAGTTCACCACCCGCGCCCGCGACTCCATCGCCGAGCACGTCGAAGCGATGGTCGGCTTCCTCGACGCGGGCGTCGAAGTCTTCGACTACGGCAACTCGCTGCGCGGCGAAGCCGCCGAAGCCGGCTACGCGCGCGCCTTCGACTACCCCGGCTTCGTGCCCGCCTACCTGCGGCCGCTGTTCTGCGAGGGCAAAGGCCCGTTCCGCTGGGCCGCGCTGTCCGGCGACCCCGCCGACATCGCCGCCACCGACCGCGCGATCCTCGACGAGTTCGGCGAGGACGAGCACCTGGCCCGCTGGATCCGGCTCGCCGGGGAGAAGGTCGCGTTCCAAGGGCTGCCCGCCCGGATCTGCTGGCTCGGCTACGGCGAACGGCACCGCGCCGGGCTGCGGTTCAACGAACTCGTCGCCTCCGGCGAGGTGTCCGCGCCGCTCGTGCTCGGCCGCGACCACCTCGACAGCGGATCCGTCGCCTCCCCCTACCGGGAGACCGAGGGGATGGCCGACGGATCCGATGCCGTCGCCGACTGGCCGCTGCTCAACGCGCTGGTCAACACCTCTTCCGGCGCCACCTGGGTGTCGGTGCACCAGGGTGGCGGCGTCGGCATGGGCCGCTCGCTGCACGCCGGGCAGGTCACCGTCGCCGACGGCACCGAGCTCGCCGCCCGCAAGCTCGAACGCGTCCTGACCAACGACCCCGGCACCGGGGTGCTGCGGCACGCCGACGCCGGCTACGACCGCGCCCGCGACGTGGCCGCCGAACGCGGGCTGCGGCTGCCGATCGCGGGGGAGGGGCGATGAGCACGTCCCGGCTGCTCGCCGAGCTCGACGACGTCGGCCGCGACCGGCGCCGCGGCGGCTACTCCCGGCACGTCTTCGACCGCGGGGAACGCGAACTCCGCGAGTGGTTCGCCGAACAGGCCGGGCGTCGCGGCCTGCAGGTCGAGACCGACCGCAACGCGAACCTGTGGGCGTGGTGGGGAGAACCCGGTGACGACGCCGTCGTCACCGCCAGCCACCTCGACTCGGTGCCCGGCGGCGGGGCCTTCGACGGGCCGCTCGGCGTGGTGTCCGCGCTCGCCGCCGTGGAGTCGTTGCGCGACAGCGGGTTCCGGCCGCGGCGACCGCTCGCCGTCGTCGCGTTCGCCGAAGAGGAAGGCGGCCGGTTCGGGGTGCCGTGCCTCGGTTCCCGGCTGCTCAGCGGCGGCATCAGCCGCGACGCCGCCTGTGCGCTGCGCGACCCCGACGGCACCACCTTCGCCGAAGCGATGCGCGCCGCCGGGCACGACCCGGAACGCGCCGGGCGCGACGACGCGGCGCTGCGGCGCATCGGACGCCTGGTGGAACTGCACGTCGAACAGGGCAAGGGCCTCATCGACCTGCACCGGCCCGTCGCCGTCGCCGACAGCATCCTCGCGCACGGGCGCTGGCGGTTCCGGTTCCGCGGCGAAGGCAACCACGCCGGAGCCACCCCGATCGGCGACCGCCGCGACCCCATGATCCCCGCCGCCCGCACCGTGCTCGCCGCCCGCCGCGACGCCGCCGCCCGCGAGCAGGCCCGCGCCACCGTCGGCCGCGTCGAAGCCACCCCCGGCGGCACCAACGTCATCGCCTCCGCGGTGGACCTGTGGCTGGACGCCCGAGCCCCGCTGCACCCCGCCGCCCGGGCCCTCGTCGACGAGATCGCCCGGCACGCCCACGAGCACGCCCACGACGAAGGCTGCACCGTCGAGATCACCGAAGAGTCCTACGGCGACACCGTGCACTTCGACCCCGGGCTCCGCGACGAACTCCGCGCCCAGCTCGACGACGCTCCCGTGCTGCCCACCGGAGCCGGGCACGACGCCGGAGTCCTCGCCGCCCACGCGCCCACGGCCATGCTGTTCGTCCGCAACCCCACCGGCGTCAGCCACGCACCCGAGGAGCACGCCGAACCCGACGACTGCGCCGCAGGCACCACGGCGCTCGCCGACGTCCTCCGGAGGTGGACCGCATGACCTACTGGTGCGAACACGCCTGGCTCGACGACGGGCCGCAGGCCGGCGTGCTCGTCGACGTCGACGGCACCACCATCACCGCCGTCACCCGCACCGACGACCCGCCCCCCGGAGCCACCCGGCTGCCCGGGCTCGTCATCCCCGGCCTCGCCAACGCCCACTCGCACGCCTTCCACCGCGGGCTCCGCGGGCGCGCCACCGGACGCGGGACCTTCTGGACCTGGCGCGAGCAGATGTACGCGCTCGCCGGACGGCTCGACCCCGACAGCTACCTGCGGCTCGCCACCGCCACCTACACCGAGATGGCGCTCGCCGGGATCACCTGCGTCGGCGAATTCCACTACCTGCACCACCCGCCCGGCGGCGGCCGCTACGACGACCCCAACGCGATGAGCGCCGCGCTCGCCCAAGCCGCCCACGACGCCGGGATCCGGCTCACCCTCCTCGACACCTGCTACCTCACCGGCGGCTTCGACACCCCCGCCGAAGGCGTGCAGCTGCGGTTCAGCGACGGCGACGCCACCGCCTGGGCCGACCGCGTCGACCGGTTCCGCGTCGACTGCGGCCGGGTGCGCCTCGGCGCCGCCGTGCACTCCGTGCGCGCCGTCCCCGCCGGGCAGATCCCGCACCTCGTCGGCTGGGCGCAGCGCGGCGGTACCCCGCTGCACGTGCACCTGTCCGAACAACGCGCCGAGAACGACGCCTGCCGCGCCGCCCACGGCCGCACCCCGACCGAACTCCTCCACGAGCACGGCGCCCTCGGCCCCCGCACCACCGCCGTGCACGCCACCCACCTCACCGAGCACGACCTGCGACTGCTCGGCGACACCGGCACCGGCAGCTGCCTGTGCCCCAGCACCGAGGCCGACCTCGGCGACGGCATCGGACCCGCCCGCGCGCTGCACGACGCGGGCAGTCCGCTGTCCCTCGGCAGCGACGGGCACTCCACCATCGACCTGCTCGCCGAAGCCCACGCCGTCGAAGCAGGACAACGGCTGCGCGCCGAAACCCGCGGGCACTTCGACACCCCGCGGCTGCTCGACATGGCCACCACGAACGGGCACCGCGCCCTCGGCTGGCTCGACGCCGGACGCATCGCACCCGGGCAGCGCGCCGACCTCGTCGCGCTCGACCTCGACGGGCCCCGCCTCGCCGGCGTCCCCCTGGGCGGCGTGCCCACCGCCGCCCGCGCCGACGACGTCCGGGACGTCATCGCCCACGGCCGCGCCATCGTCCGCGACCGCGCCCACGAACACGTGCCCGACCCGGCCCGGCGCCTCCGGCGGGTGCTCGCCGAACTCAGCTGACCACCGACGCGGACGGAACACCATGACCAGCACCGCCATCACCGGCATCGGCGAACTCACCACGAACGACGACGAGCTCGGCACCCCCGGCGGCGCCGCGCTCGTCCTCGACGGCGACCGCATCGCCTGGGTCGGACCCGCCCACCGCGCACCCGCCGCCGACCAGGCTCTCGACATCGACGGCCGCGCCGTGCTGCCCGGCTGGGTCGACAGCCACACCCACCTGCTGTTCGCCGGCGACCGCACCGACGAGTTCACCGCCCGCACGAACGGCGAGCCCTACGCCGCGGGCGGCATCGCCCTCACCGTCGACGCCACCCGCGCCGCCACCGACGACGAACTCCGCGCCAACCTGCGCCGCCACCTCGACGAAGCCGCGTGGAACGGCACCACCTGCGTCGAGACCAAGACCGGGTACGGGCTCACCGTCGCCGACGAACTCCGCGCCGCCCGCATCGCCGCCACCGAAGCCGACGACGTCACCTTCCTCGGCGCGCACCTCGTGCCGCCCGGCGAAGACCCCGACCGCTACCTCGACCTCGTCCGCGGCGACATGCTCGACGCCGTCGCACCCCACGTGCGCTGGTGCGACGCGTTCTGCGAACGGGGCGCCTTCGACGCCGAGCAGACCCGGCGGGTGCTGCGCGCCGCCGCCGACCGCGGACTCGGGCTGCGCGTGCACGGCAACCAGCTCGGGCCCGGACCCGGCGTGCGGCTCGCCGTCGAACTCGGCGCCGCCAGCGTCGACCACTGCACCCACCTCGAAGCCGAGGACATCGCCGCGCTCGCCGGATCCGGCACCGTCGCCACCCTGCTGCCCGCCTGCGACCTCTCCACCCGGCAGCCGCTGCCGCCCGCGCGGGAACTCCTCGACGCCGGGGCGACCGTCGCGCTCGCCTCCAACTGCAACCCCGGCTCCTCCTACACCACGTCCATGGCGTTCTGCGTCACCACCGCCGTGCTCCAGATGCGGATGACCGTGCCCGAAGCGATCCGCGCCGCCACCCTCGGCGGGGCGCGGGCGCTGCGGCGCGACACCGGCGACGGGGCCGTCGGCGTGCTCCGGCCCGGTGCGCGCGCCGACCTGCACGTCCTCGACGCGCCCAGCGCCTCCTGGCTGGCGTACCGGCCCGGGGTGCCGCTCACGCACGCGGTGTGGCGAGCGGGGGAGCGGGTGCGGTGAGGAAGGGAACCTTCCTGTCACGACGGGCGAAAGGGAAACCTCGCTGCCACGGATGCGGTGCGGGGAACCTTCCGGTCATCCCGGAGCGCGGGAGGGCTCAGTCGTCGTCCGCGTCGTCGCGGGCGAGGAAGGTCGCGAGGCGCTCGGTCGCGTCCTCGAACGCCGGGTTCAGGTCGACGAAGACCCGCATCCGGTCCGCGACCCACGCCAAGGTCACCTCGTCGTCACCGCGACGCTCCTCGAGCTCCTCGATGCCCCGGTCGGTGAAGTACACCGTCTCCTCCTCCACGTGCGAACCGGCGGCAGCGCACCGCCGGAGCTGACAGCAAGGGAACCTTACTGTCACACGTGGCAGGAAGGTTCCCTTCATCGCACCCCTCCGGGCGCGCAAAGAACGGGCCGCCGGTTCCCGGAGGAACCGACGGCCCGCGGCAGGCCCGGTCAGCCCGCTTGGGTGGCGGGCCGGACGATCCGTTCGGCTTGTTCGAGCAGGCTCCGCAGCTTCCGCGCTTCGAACGCGCTGATCCCGGTGACCTGAGCGGTCGTGCGGTTCGCCGCAGCGACGCAGACGGTCCGGATCCACTCGGACTGGCTGAGGCCCGCGGTCGCCGCGGCTTCGCGGATCGCCGCTGCCTCCTCGCGGCTCATCCGGAACGAGGTCGACACGTTGAGCGGCTGGGCCACCTCGACCGCGATCTCTTCGGCGTCGTCGAAGTCCGCTTCGAGCTCCTCGCGGTGCAGCTGGTGCCATTCGGCCTCGTCGGAAGCTGCACCATCGTGCGGGTCCCGGGTCATGTCGCCTCCCAAGCCGTGATCGGACGAACGGTCGAGGACGGTTCGTCGTAGGCGATGGCCACCAAGATCGGGCGGCCGCCGCGCGGGCGGCCGAGCAGGAGGTGCGACGCGGCCCTGGCTCGCTTGTTCCGAGCCACCTTCGTCGGGTTGGAGATCGCCTGGTCGATCTCGTCCGCCGAGACGCCGTGGCGGGTGGCGTGTCCAGATTCGCGTCATCCCACTCGATCGACTCGATCCGCATGGCCGATCAATGTATTACGCAGGTTAGTTCGCGTATTACGCGGTGGCAAGATGGGGAACGTCGCCCTCGGACGATGAAGGGAACCTTCCGGTCACCACTGGCAGGAAGGTTCCCTTCATCGCACCCCTCCGGGTGCGCAAAGAACGGGCCGCCGGTTCCCGGAGGAACCGCCCGCCCCCGGCAAGCCCGGGGCGCCCGCGTGGGTTGCGGGGCCGACGGGGCGGTAGGCTTGTTAGAGCCGGCTACGC
>NZ_JAIUKC010000218.1:0-13424 GCF_020177435.1 Saccharopolyspora sp. 7B
CTTTTTCGCATGTGGCGGAGCCACCTGCGAAAAAGATCCCGCAGCGAGGGGGCCGCTGAGGTTCCGCCACCCCACCCCCACGCAGCAGAAGCAGCGAAAAAGCAAGACGGGCTGCGTCTCGTGGGGCTGAGACGCAGCCCGTCCGGCTGCCATCACCCGGTGACCGGGCTCCCGATCACTCCGTGATCAGGGTCAGGCCGTAGGCGTCCAGGATCTCGTTGACCGGCTGGAAGTAGGTCGTACCACCGCTGGTGCAGTCGCCCGAACCACCGGAGGTCACGCCCTGCGCCTGGTCACCGGCCAGCCACGAGCCGCCGGAGTCGCCGGGCTCGGCGCACGCGTCGGTGCGGGTCAGCCCGGTGACGGTGCCCTCGGCGTAGTTCACCGTCTGGTTCTTGGCCTGGACGGTGCCGCAGTGCCAGCCGCTGGTGGAGCCGGACCGGCAGATCGAGGCGCCCTCGGCGGCCTCGGTCGAACCGGCGACGCCGACGGTGCCGCCCGCGTAGTCGTTCACCAGGCCGCGCGGGGTCTCACCGGAAGCGACCTCCACGTAGGAGTAGTCGTCCCCGGGGAACGAGGAGCCCGCGAAGGTGCCGGACGGCGTGCTGGTGGTGTCGCCCTCGCTGCCGCAGTGCCCGGCGCTGACGAAGCCGCCCTCCACCGAGAAGCCGACGGAGCAGCGGGCGCTGCCGCCGATCGTGTAGGCGTTGCCGCCGATCACGTCGGCGAGGATGCGCGGGGACTCCGCGGATTCGACGACGCGCACGGCCTGCGCGTCGACCCCGGTGGCGTGCACGAACTCGTTCGCGGCGGCACCCGCGCCCTCGGCGGCGGTGACCACGACCGAGTTGGCGGCCGAGTCCAGGTACCAGCCGGTGACGCCCTGCGGCGCCTGGCGGGTGTTGAGCCCGTCGACGACGCCGGCCAGCTGCGCGGTGCTGTGCTCGACCAGCTTCGGCTCGGCGCCCGCGGCGCGGATCTCGTCGACCAGGTTCGCGTCGGTGGTGCCGACGACGAGCTTGCCCAGCTCGGCGTCGTAGCGCGAACCGCCGAACGCGTCGGCGAGCACGCCGCGCAGCGTCCGGTCCGCGGTGTTGGCGATGGCCTCGCTGTGCAGCCGGGCCTGCGCCTGGTCGGCGGTGAGGCCGAAGTCGCGCTGCATGGCTTCGAGCTGGGTGGCTGCCTTCTCCAGCGGCGCGGGGGCGACGGTCGCCGAAGCGGGCATGGTGAAGGCGGCGACGGTTCCGGCCGCCAGCACGATCGTCCCGGCCATTCTGGCCGCGAGCTTGCGCGTCATAGGTGGGTCTCCTACTCCTTGAGGTGGGGCTCAAAGATCCCTACGAGGAGCCAGTATTGGTGGGGGCCACCGCCCGGCACATCCACCTTTCGACGCATCGACGCGCAAAAATTCCCGGTTATCCGGCATTCCGGCCGGATAACCGGGAATCGTCACCATTCGCTGCTCTCCGATCACGGAGAGTCGGGCTGCTCCTGCATTGCGGATTCGCCGCCCGCGGAACCCCGCTCGCCGGTGGGGCCGGACTCGGGCCCCTGCTCGCCGGTGGGCTGCGGGGCTTCGGAGGCGCCGGTCTCGCGGGTCGGTTCGGTGGCCTCGCTCCGCCCGGTCTCGGTGGTCTCGGTCGGTTCGCCGGAGGTCGGCTCGCCGGAGGTCCGCTCCGCGGATTCGGAGCTGCTCTCCTGCTGCTGCGAGGAGGTCGGTTCCGCGGATCCGGTCTCCTGCGGCGCGGGGTCGCCGGTGTCCCGGTTCGCCGCGGGCGTGAAGACCTTGCTGATCGTGGTGCCGCCGTCGCCGCCGGAGAGCGGCTTGCCGAGCACCCCTTCGAACCCGGTGATCAGGAGCATGCCGAGGCCGAAGATGAGGGCGCTGGTCGCGGCGACGACGCCCCAGCGGAGGCGGCGGCCGCGCGGCGCGGTGCTCGCCGCACCGGTGTCGTCCGAAGTCGCCGAGCCGTCCGAAGCCGCCGTGCCGCCCGAGGTCGCCGTGCCGTCCGCAGCGGCCGTGCCGTCCGAGGTGACCGCCCAGTTCAGCATCCGGGTCCGCGCTTCCGCGGGGTCGAGCCTGCGGGTCGCGTCGGGGTCGCGGTCGACCTGCTCACCGCCGGGCCAGTGCATCCCGGGCGCCTGGATCCTGCGGGTGGCCTCGTCCGCGGGCGGGGCCGGGCGGGACGCCGGGGCGCTGGCGGTGGCGTGCTGCCGGATCGCGGTGGTCTTCTTGATCCCGGCGCGGGCGACGACGACGTTCGCCTTGTCCTTGGTGACCTCCAGCTTCTGCTTGGTGGTCTCCAGGGAACGCTGGTACAGGGCACCGCCGACGGTGATGACGACGCTGGTCAGACCGGCTCCGAACACGGTTCCCGCGACTCCGAGGTACGAGCCGAGGAACGCCGCGGTCACCGAGGCGAGCGCGCCTCCGGTGACCTGCGTGGCGGACAATTCGATCTTCTTGGATTTCTTTTCCGCGGGCTCATCGTCGTCGGTTCCGGTCGCCCCCCGTTCGACATTCTCCTTCGCCACTGTGGCTCCTACTTGATCTGGTGCGCGCTCTCTCGAACCTGTCAACGGATGATCTCGCCACAATTCTCCCGATTGTTGCGCTTTCGTGATGACTACCACTTCGGGTAACGAGGAGAACACCCGCGGATTTCGATCTCGGCGGCGTCCGAACGAAGCGAGGAGGGCGAACCGGCGTTGCGCCGGGCAGCGGAAACCGCGCGCCGCGGAGGCGCGAACCGGTGGCCCCGAAAAGGGGCGCTGCGGTCTCCGGCGGCACCGTCGGCGCGGGAGACAGCGCGGGACCCGGCTCGGTGCCGGGCCGGTCGATCACTGCGGCGGGTTGAGCCGGGCGACGAACTTGTACCGGTCACCGCGGTAGATGGAGCGGACCCATTCGACGGGTTCGCCAGCGGAGTCGAAGGAGTGGCGGGACAGCAGCAGCATCGGCAGGCCCACGTCGGCGCCGAGCGTCTCGGCCTCCTCCGGGCTGGCCAGCGCGGTCTCGATGGTCTCGTCGGCGTGCCCGAGCTCCACGCCGAAGTGCTCGCGCAGCACCCGGTACAGCGAGCCGCCCGATTCGAGCCGACCGGTGAGGCCGCGGAACCGGGACAGCGGCAGGTGGGTGGTCTCGATGGCCATCGGTTCCCCGTCGGCCAGCCGCAGCCGCCGCAACCGCAGCGCGGCCGAGCCGGGCCGGGTCCCGAGCAGGGTGGCGAGCTCCTGGTCGGCGGGCTCCTCGACGACCTCCAGTAGCCGGGACGCGGGCTGGCGGCCCTGGGCGCGCATGTCCTCGGTGTAGCTGGAGAGCTGGAGCCGCTGCGCGACCTTCGGCTTGGCGGCAAAGGTGCCCTTGCCCTGCACCCGCAGCAGCCTGCCTTCGACGGTGAGTTCGGCGAGCGCCTGGCGCACGGTGGTGCGGGAGACGTCGAACTCGGCGGCCAGCGCGCGCTCGGTGGGGATCGGCGAGCCGGGGGGTAGCGAGCGCAGCATGTCCAGCAGGTGCTGCTTGAGCCCCCAGTACTTGGGTTCGCGCTGCGCGCGCACCGGGGTGTCCGCCCCGCCGGACACCGACGTTTCCAGCATTCGTCCTCCTACGCCGAACCTGCCGCGATGGCCGCCGCTCGATCACCCGATGTCCGGCCGCGGCCCCGGGCCGCCACCTCCCCGCACGAGGGGTGGCCGCACGCGGTGGCGGTGAGCTCGCCCACCCGCGCACCGCACCTGGCCCGTCCAGCATGCCTGAACGACGACACGCCCATCACGTTCTCCACAGTTTTCCCACATTGATGATCTTGGTCCGCACGCCGGGTGGCCGGAGCGGTGTCGCACGGGTCACGCTCGGGGGCACGGCACGTTCGATAACATTGGTCTAGACCTAATGGCCCAGCGAGAGGCACCCATGAGCGAGGCGAACCCCGGCGAGAACATGCGCGCCGAGATCGACGAGCAGCCGCGGATCTTCGCCGAGCTGCTCGAAGCCACCGACATCGCCGCCGTCGCGAGCACCATCGCGCAGCGCAAGCCGCGCTTCGCGCTGCTGGCGGCCCGCGGCTCCAGCGACCACGCGGCGCTGTACGCGAAGTACCTCATCGAAGTCCTGCTGCAACTGCCCGCCGGGCTCGCCTCGCCCTCCACCACCACCCTCTACGGCGCGCAGCCCGACCTCAGCGACGTGCTGCTGCTGACGGTCAGCCAGAGCGGCGGCTCGCCCGACCTCATCGAGGTCACCGAATCCGCCCGCCGCCGCGGCGCGACCACCGTCGCGATCACCAACACGCCGGACTCGGCGCTGAACGCGGCCGCCGAGCTCTCGGTGCACGTCCGCGCCGGGCAGGAGCTGGCGGTGGCCGCCACCAAGACCTACAGCGCCACGCTGCTCGCGCTGTACCTGCTGGTCGACGCGATCCGCGGCGGCACCGGGCAGGCCGCCGCCGGGCTGCCCGACCTGGCGCGGCGGGCGCTGGCCGAGAGCACCGCGGCGGTCGGCGAGGCGGTGCAGCGGCTGCGCTCCACCGAGCGGCTGGTCACCACCGCCCGCGGCTACTCGCTGGCCACCGCGCTGGAGGCGGCGCTCAAGCTCGCCGAGACGAGCTACCTGCCGGCCCGCGCCTACAGCGGTGCCGACCTGCTGCACGGGCCCGTCGCCGCCATCGACCCCGCCACCGCGGTGCTCGCGGTCAGCGGCGGAGGACGGGGCGGCGCCGCGATGCGCGAGGTGCTCGACGTGGTCCGCGAACGCGGCGCCGACGTGCGCACCCTCGGCTCCGGGCCCGCCGCGGAGCACCACATCCCGGTGCCCGGGTGCGCCGAGGAGCTGGCGCCGGTGCTGGAGATCCTGCCGGTGCAGCAGCTCGCCCTCGAACTGGCGCTGGCCCGCGGCGGCGACCCGGACCGGCCGCGCGGGCTGTCCAAGGTGACCCGCACCCGTTGATCGTCTGTTCGGGCGAACCCGCCGACGCCCGCTCCGCGCGGTGCCGAGACCAGCACGTTCGGTGCCGCGCGGGGAAACGCCTGCGTCGGCGGGGTCCGGCCGGAACATTAGAAGCCCGCCTCACCGAGGGGGCGGGGTGAGGCGGGCAGCGTCAGATTACGCCGAACGGGTCAGAAATGACCACCGTTCCGAGCCGGGAAAAACGCGGTTGCCCGGGATGCGTCGAAGATCCCCTTCCGAGACCACCGCCGCGCACGGAGGTCAGAGCTCGTAGACCTCGCGGGCCGTGCCGTCGAAGATCGCGGCCCGCTCGTGCTTCGACAGGCCGTCCAGCAACCGCGACGTCAGCTCCAGCACCTCGCGGTACGACGCCGACAGCAGGCACACCGGCCAGTCCGACCCGAACATCAACCGGCCCGGGCCGAACGCCTCCAGCACCACGTCGACCCAGGGCCGCAGCCGGTCCACGTCGGGTTCGCGGCCCCACCCGGCGGCGGTCGCCAGGCCGGACAGCTTGCACACCACGTTCGGATGCTCGGCGAGCTTGCGCACCGGTGCCGCCCAGCCTTCCGGGTCCCCGCCCACCGGCGGCCTGCCGCAGTGGTCCAGCACGAAGGTCAGCTGCGGGAACTCGCCCGCCGCCTTGAGCACCGCGGGCAGCTGCTCCGGCCGCGCCACCACCTCGAACAGCAGCCCCGCGTCCTCCACGGCGGCGAGCGCGCGCAGCACGTCCGGCCGGACCATCCAGTCCACGTCCGGCTCGGCCTCCACCCGGTGCCGCAGACCGCGCAGCCACCGGCCCGCCGGGTGCGACAGCAGCGGCCCCAGCTGCTCCCGCGCGGTGCGCGCGGTCAGGTCCACCCAGCCGACGACGGCGCCGATGCACTGCGCCGAATCGGCCAGCACCAGCATCTCGGGCGTCTCCTCCGGATCGGCCGCGGTCTGCACCAGCACGGTGGTGTCCACCGAGGTGCCGCGGACGGCCTGCGCCAGGTCCGCCGGCCGGAAATCGCGGCGCAGCGGTTCCATCTCGGGTCCGGTGATCCACGGCTGGTCCCGGACGTCGATGTCCCACAGGTGGTGGTGCGCGTCGACGGTCATCGCTCGCTCGTCCTTCCCCGGCTCCCGGCGATCAGCCCCACAGTGTGCTCGCCGCCCCGCGGGGACCTCGGGGCGGGCGGGCTTCCCGCTCCCGCCCGCTGCGGTACAACGGACGGATGCGGGAGTTGGTGCTCGGCCTCGACATCGGCGGCACGTCCAGCCGCGGCCAGGTCGGCGACCTGGGCGGCCGGGTGCTCGGCAGCGGGTCCGCCGGTGGCGGCAACCCGAACTCGCACCCCCCGGAGCAGGCCGTCGCGCAGGTCGGGGCAGCCGCCCGCGCCGCGCTCGACGGGCTCGACGGCGCGGCCGTGCGGTCGGCGGTGCTCGGCATGGCCGGGGTGAGCGCGATGACCGACCCGCGGGTGGCCGGGCTGTTCGAGGACGGCTGGAAGTCCCTCGGGCTGGACTGCCCGGTGCGGGTCGTCAGCGACTGCGAGGTGGCGTTCGCCGCCGGGACCGGCGCCGCCGACGGCACCGTGCTCATCGCGGGCACCGGGGCCATCGCGGCCCGCATCGAGGACCGCCGCGAAGTGGCCGTCGCGGGCGGGCACGGCTGGCTGCTCGGCGACGAGGGCTCGGCGTTCTGGCTCGGCCGGGAAGCGGTGCGGCACGCGCTGCGCACCACCGACCGGGGCGAAGTGCCGGGCACCGGGCTCGCCCGGGCCGTGCTGGAGCAGGTGCTCGGCGACACCGCGGGCGATCCGCCTGCACTGCGCAAGCGGCTGATCACCGCGGTGAACGGGGCCGCGCCGATCCGGCTCGCCGAACTGGCACCGCTGGTCACCGCCGACTGCGCGGCGGGCGGCGCCGGGTCCGGGATCGTGGCGCGAGCCGCGGCCGAACTCGCCGACACGGCCGTGCGAGCGCGGCGGGACACCGGGCCGGTCGTGCTCGCCGGCGGCCTCACCGCGGACGGCAACCCGGTCGGCACCGCGCTGCGCGCCGAACTCGCCGCTCGGCTGCCCGGGGTGCCGCTGCCCGCGGCGGGGCCGGGCGCCGCCGGAGCCGCCTGGCTGGCCGCCCTGGACCTGACCGGCGAGCCACCCCGCTACCCGGAGATCTGAGCAGCGGGTTCGGTCCTGCGGACGCCGCTGGACGGCCGTGCGTGCGGTCGCGCGGCGGGTCGTGGCGGTGGCGGGGCCGCTCCGCCACGGGTTCTCAGCGGACCCGGGGCGGCGGGCGGCGAAACCTCACCCCTGGGCGACCCGCGGGTGCCGGAGCCCGGGGTGATCGGAGGGCAGGGCCTTCCGCAGCACCCACCAGCTGCCCGCGATGCACAGCGCCACCAGCGGCCAGGTCAGGACGGCCTGCGCCGCGCTGAGCGCCAGCACCGCATCGGCCAGCCACAGCGGGATGAACACCAGCAGCCGCACCGCGTACTGCCCGACCCACACCCAGCTGGCCAGACCGTAGCCGCGCAGCAGCGCCGGATCCCGCCGCCACCGCTTCCCCTGCCCCAGCACCGCGCCGACGATGACGCCCAGCAGCGGCCAGCGGGCGGCGATGCTCACCATCCACATCAGCGCGCTGACCGCGTTGGTGACCAGCCGCGCCAGGAAGAAGTCCGCGGCGTTGCCGGTGTAGAGCGCGATCACCGCGCCGAGCAGCACCGCGAGCAGGCTGACCAGCACCGCCAGCGGCCGGTCGCCCCCGCGCAGCCGCCACACCCCGAGCACGGCGCCGACGCCGACGGCCGCCGCGCCACCGGCGAGGATCGATTCGCCGCCGAGCCACCAGCCGAGGCCGAACGCCACCGGCGGCAGGCTCGCGTCCAACGCGCTGGTGCGGCCGCCGAGCAGCCCCATCAGCGAATCCTGCTCGGACCGTTCACCGGTCCCCGAGATCTCCGGCCCGCCGTCTTCCGGGCCGGTCCGCGCCTGCCCCGTCTGCCGATCCTGCATCACGCTCTCCAGCCTGCCGCACCGGAGGCCGCCGACGCACCCACCGGCCTTCCGGCGGATGCGAATCACAGGCGGGGACGTGCGGCTCGAATGCCTGTCTTCCAGCTCGTTCGCGGTGGTGGGGGCCGCGCGGTCGGGTCGGCGTCCGCGGAGGTTCCGGGCGTGCCGGTCGGCAGTCAGCTCGCACTCGATCATGTCACAACAACGGCCACCGGTTTCGGGACGAACCGGACCGTTTCGCGCCGGGCGTCAGGCGCGGGCCAGGCGGGAGAGCTGCTCGGACAGGCGCTCGGCGACGGCCGCCCGGTCGGCGGGCGCGCAGGTCAGCACGTCGCGACCGTCCGGCGTGGTCTCGCCGAGCAGCGTGAACCGGCCCAGGTCGTTGTCGAACCAGGCCAGCCCGGCCGGGTCGCCGCCGCGGCGTTCACCACCCGAGACCTGGAAGTGCCCGATCCGGTAGCGGTGCCGCGAGGTGATCTCCTCCAGCGCCCGGGAGTGCGCGGTCCGCTCCGCCCGCACCGGCTCGCCCGGCGGCGTCGGCGCCTGCGGCAGCAGGTCGGCGCACACCTCGGGCAGGTCGTGCGGGTCGAGGAAGTCCAGCCGCAGCCCGCGCCCGTCGAGCACGCCCACCACCCCGACCTCACCGGTGGCGACCACGCGGGCCGCCAGCCGCTGCCCCGTGCGCACGTCGAGCAACCCGGCCGCGGCGATGGACACCTCGGACCCGCACAGCAGGTACAGCGCGTCCTCCACCTCCGGTTCGGGCCTGCCGTCGGCGGCGAGCCCGGCGGCTTCCAGCTCGCCCCACACCTGCCGCACCAGCCGGGCCCGTTCGTCGGCGGACTCCTCCGGCCGGGACAGTTCGAACGGGTACTGCCGGACGTCCAGGTTGAGCTGCTCGCCGAGGACGTCCACGGCGGGCAGCGAGAGGGCGATCGTGTCGACCATCGGCTGTCGCATCTCACCTTCGGTGCGGCGGGCTCGGTGCGGAGCCCGCCGGTCAGGGATCGGAGCTCGGTGCTCCTCAGAAGTCGCGGTACCCCGGCGGCGCTTCGCCGAGCACCGGCGGCGCCACCAAGCGGCCGCCGCCGTACTCGTCGTCGTAGACGTCGTCGGCTTCGAGCAGGAACTGCGGGCCGCGGTTGCCCTCGTCCAGCTCGCCCGGGCGGTAGCCGCCAGTGCTGAACTCCCGCTCGCGCGACTCGTGCTGGACCTCGTCGACCGCCGCCCAGGAGCTGCGGCGGGCGGGCCGCTGGCTGGAGGTGCGCGCCCGCGAGCTCATCGGGCCGAAGCCGCCGTCGGGGCGGGATTCGAACCGGTCGGGCTGCGGCGCCGGACGCGGTGGTTCGGGGCGCGGGCTCTCCTGCTGCTCGACGGGTCGCGGTGGCTCGGGTCGCTGCTGCTCGGCCGGGCGCGAGGGCTCGGGGCGCGGCTCCGGTTGCCGGGGTGGCATCGGAGGTCGCGCCGCAGCACCGGGCGGCGGCCCCTGGGGCGAGGGCGCCTGCGGCGGCGGGTCCCCGTGCGGCGGCATGCCCGGCCGGGGCCCTGCCTCCGGCACCGGTGGCACACCCTCCGGCGCCGGTGGCGGGCCCGCTGGGACCGGAGGTGCGCCCGCCGGGCCGGACGGCGAGCCCGCCTGCGCTGGAGGCGGCCCCGCAGGTGCTGGAGGCAACCCTGCAGGTGCTGGAGGCAGCGGAGTGCCGTGCGGCGGCGAAGCCTGCTCCGGTCCGGGTGGCGGCTGGGGCCCTGGCGGTCCCTGCTCCGGGCGCGGCGAGTTCTGCTCCGGACGCGGCTGGCCCTGCTCCGGACCCGGCGGGACCGGAGCACCCGGCGCAGGTGCGGCCTGCTCGGGTGCCGGCGGCAGCGGGGCGCCGGCCTCGGGCGGCGGCCCCTGCTCCGGACGCGGCTGCCGCACCGGGCCGGTCCCGTGCGGCGGGGCGAGCTGCTGCGGCTGCGGAATCCCGTGCGGCGCGGAATGCGGATCGGCACCGCCCGGCGGGGACGCGAGGTCCCCGGCGGGTCCACCCGTCCACGAGCGTCCCGCGGGCGGTTCCGGCGCTGTGCCGGGCCGACCGGCGGGCGGCGGCCCGGGGCGCTGCGGCTGCTCGAACTCGGCGGGCGGGCCGATCAGGCCGCCCGGCGCGGCGGGAGCCTCGGGCAGCTCGAACAGGTCCGGCGGCGCGGGCTGGTCGGGAGCGGCCTGCTGGAACCCGCCCGGCTGCGGACGGCCGCGATCGGCCGGACCGGGCGGGGGCGGCCCCGGCGGCGGGACCGGCCTGCCCGATCCGGGCGGTGGCGCGGGCGGACCCTGCCTGCCCGGAGCCGGTTGCGGCGGCCCGAAGCGGGGTTGGCCGGATTGCGGCTGAGCGGGCTGTGGCTGGCCAGGCTGCGGCTGGCCAGGCTGGAGCTGCCCGGACCGAGTCGGCCCGGGACGGCCCGGCTGCGGTTGGCCGGGGTGCGGCCGGCCGGGGTGCGGCGGCGCCTGCCGCGGCAGCGGCCCGGACGCGTGCCTGCGCTGGGCCTGCTCGGGCGGCACCGGCGAACCGGCGGGCGGCGGGCCCGGAACCGTGCCTCCCGGAGGCGGCCCGGGCTGCGCGGGAGCGGACGCGTCGAGCAGGTGCGGCGGAACCGGCTCCCCACCGGTCCGGGGCGGCTCGGGCAGCGGGAGCTGCCCGGAGGTCGGCCCTTCCGGGCGCACCGCGGCGGCCTGTTCCGGTCCGCGACCGGCCGGCGGCGGCCCGGACGGACGCGCCCCGGGCTGCTCCGACGGCGCGGGCGGGAGCTGCTCGGACTGCTCGGACCGGTCGGCGTCGGACCGGTCGGCGTCCAACCCGTCGGCGTCGAGCGGCGCCTCGTCGGGCCGCTGCTCGGACGGCCCGTCCTGCTCCGGCGCCTCGGGCTGCGGGAGCGAGCCGCTCAGCGGCCCGGAGAACCCGGCGGGCCGCCCCTGCGCGCGCGGCTCGTCGGCGGCCGGCTGCTCGGCGAGTCCACCCAGCTCACCGGAGAGCGCCGAGGTGCCCGCGGCGGGGTCGGGTCGTTCCGGCTGGCCGGGCCGCGGTCGCGGCGCGGGGCCGCGGCGCGCGTGCGCGAACCGGTCGCCGAGCTGCCCGATCCGGTCCCAGAGCACGAAGGGGTCGGGTTCGGCGGCCAACGCCGCGAACTCGGAGCGCAGGTCGAACCGGCCTGGCCGGGCGGCCGGGCGGCGCGCGCCCTCCGGGCGTGGTTCCGGGTTGAGCTCCCCCCGCGCCAGCGGTTCACCGGGGATGCCCGGCGGCGGCTCCGGGAGCCTGCCGGACAGCGGCGGCGGACCCGGTCGTTCGGCGGGGCCGTCCGGCCGCGGCAGCCGACCGGAGTCGTGCCTGCCACCGGACCGCGGACCGCTCGGTTCGGCTGCGCCGCCGGGCAGCGGCAGCTCGCCCGAGGCCTGCAGATCGCCCGCGCGGTGCAGGTCCGGTGCGGGTCTGCGGTCCGCACCGCCGTGCCGGGAACCGTCACCGCGCGCAGCGACGGCACCGACCGGGTGGTCGCGGCCGGGTGACCCGGCGTCGTCGTGCGGAGTCCGCGCACCGGACTCCCGGAATTCTCCGGACATCAGGTGGTCACCACCGAGAACGGATTCGGAATAGTGGAATTCTCCGGGAACGAGCGATTCGCCGGAAATGACGGTCTCCCCGGCGGAGAAGGATTCGTCCGCCGCGCGCGCGGCGAATTCGGACATCTGCGGTTCGCTGCGGAAAGCGGCGTCCGGGCCGAGTTCGCCGCCGAGCCGGGCACCGCCGGGCGCGCTCGCGGGCCGCGCCGGGGCGGGGCGCCGGGTGGCGACGCCGGGCGCGGGCCTGCCGGGCCTGCGGACGGGTTCGCCGGGTTCGGCATCGCGCGGCGCGGCCGGGTGCCGGACACCGGTTCCCGGGTCGGGCGCCCGGCGCGGCGCGGCGGGCAGCGGTCGGCCCGCTGGTCCCGGCGCCGCCGGGTCGTGCGGTGACGTCACTTCTCCCCCAGCTCTCGGATGCACTTCGGCCGCCGCGGGCCCCTCGCCCGGACGTTCGGCACCGGTGCGGCGCGCGTCGTTCGGACGTTCCCGGTCCGGCCGTCGTTCCCGCTCACGCACCTGCGGTCCGGGTCGCGGCGCCGGTCTCGACCGACCGGTACCTCGCGGTGCGGAGCCCTGCGGCGACGTCGTCCCCCGCCGCGCGCAGGGGCGTCACCTGCGTCGATCGCGACATCACGAGCCCCCTCGTTGCTTCTGCTACCGCCGAGCGACATTAGCAGTCGCGTTCGAGGCGTACGGTGGTTTCCCGGCAAGCCACCTCCATTCCCGCGGGTGCACGCGCGTGGCATCGATCGGTCCCGTTCGGCAAGGTGCGGCGCATCGCACGTCCGGCGGGTTCTTCGACTCGGACGCAGTGCACCGGTGCGGAATAAAATCGGAACATTCGAGTGCCGTTACTCACTTCGGCCGCAACCGACGGTGGCGTAGGTCGCGATCGGAGGACCACTGTGTCCTCTGGCGAATCGAACAGCGCAGGAGGAGGGCCGATGAACGGCCGGGAGCACATGGGCGGCGGAGCACGACGGGCGAGCTGGGCCAGCTTCGCCGCGTTGGGCGACAGCTTCACCGAGGGGATCGCCGACCCGGCTCCGGGCGGTGGCTTCCGCGGATGGGCCGACCGGCTGGCCGAGCACCTGACGACCCGGGAGCCCGAACTGCGGTACGCGAACCTGGCGGTGCGCGGCAAGCTGCTGCGCCAGATCGTCGAGACCCAGGTGCCGCAGGCCCTGGAGCTGCGGCCCGCGCTGGTCTCGCTCGTCGGCGGTGGCAACGACATCATCCGGCCCGGCGGCGACCCGGACCAACTCGCCGCGATCTTCGACGACGCGGTGACGCGGCTGCGCGCGACCGGCGCGGACGTGTTGATCGGCACCGGGTTCGACACCTCGACGACGCCGGTGCTGCGGCGGGTGCGCGGCAAGGTCGGCACGTACAACGCGCACCTGCGGGCGATCGCGGACAAGCACGGCTGCTTCGTGGTCGACCTGTGGTCGATGCGGGTGCTGAAGGACCAGCGCGCGTGGAGCGAGGACCGGCTGCACCTGTCCGCGGAGGGCCACCGCCGGGTGGCGCTGCGGGCCTGCGAGGCGCTGGGCGTGGCGGTCGACCAGGACTGGCGCGCCCCGTGGCCGGAGCTGCCGACCCGCCCGTGGCGGGTGCAGCGGGCCGAGGACATCCAGTGGGCCCGGGAGCACCTGGCGCCGTGGATCGTGCGCCGGCTGCGCGGGCGTTCCAGCGGGGACGGCCGCGGACCGAAGCGGCCGTCGCTGGAGCTCGTGTGCACCGCGGGGGCGCAGAACTCCGCGGCGGCCCGGAACTCCTCGACGGCCGAGGAGAGCGGGAAGTGCTGATCAGGAAGCCGGGGTGATCGGGGGCGGGAAGACGAAGTGCGGACCTCCGAGCATCCCCCTCCCAAAGGTCCGCACCC
>NZ_JAIUKC010000219.1:0-13362 GCF_020177435.1 Saccharopolyspora sp. 7B
GGGCGGCGCCGCGGGGGGGGGCGGCCCCGCTGTGTTGGTCCGTGCGGGGGGGGGTTACCCCCGGGCTCGGCGTGGGGGGGGGGGGGGGCCCCCGCCCCCCCGGCCGTCGTCAGCAGCGCGACCGGCAGCCGATCGGCAGCCGAATCAGTAGGTGATCGCCGTCGCCGGGTCGGCCAGCAGCGCGCCGACGTCCGCCAGGAACTGCGAACCCTGCTGGCCGTCGACCACCCGGTGGTCGAAGCTCAGCGCCAGCTGGCACACCTTGCGCGGCACCACCTGGCCGTCCACCACCCACGGCATGTCCCGGATCGCGCCGAACGCGAGGATCGCCGACTCCCCCGGGTTGAGGATGGGCGTTCCGGTGTCCACGCCGAACACGCCCACGTTGGTGATCGTGATCGTGCCGCCGGTCATCTCGGCGGGCGTGGTCCTGCCCTCCCGCGCGGTCGTGGTCAGCGCTTCCAGCGCCGCCGCGAGCTCCCGCAGCGACATGCCGTCCGCGTCCCGGACGTTGGGCACCACCAAGCCCCGCGGCGTGGCGGCCGCGATGCCCAGGTGCACGTAGTCCTTGTAGACGATCTCGCCGGCCTGCTCGTCCCAGGTGGCGTTCACGTCCGGAGTGCGGCGCACCGCCAGGCACAGCGCCTTCGCGGCGAACGCCAGCGGCGTGAGCTTCACGCCCTGGAACTCGGGGTGCGACTTCAGCCGCTGCCGCAGCTCCATCATCGGCGTCACGTCCACGGTGAGGAACTCCGTGACGTGCGGTGCGGTGAACGCGCTCCGCACCATCGCCTGCGCGGTGGCCTTGCGGACGCCCTTGATCGGCACCCGGTGTTCCCGCGCCCCCGCCGGAGCCGAGGCCGGAGCGGCGGCCGGTTCGGCCGGGGCCGACGCGGACTCCACGTCCTTGCGGGTGATCACCCCGCCCGCGCCCGAGCCGGCGAGCGCCCGCAGGTCCACGCCGAGGTCCTTGGCGAGCTTGCGGACCGGCGGCTTCGCCAGCGGCACCGAACCCCGTGCGGGCGCACCCGCCGGGGCCGCGGCGGGCGCGGGCGGTTCCGGTGCGGGCCGCGGCGGCGCGGTCGCGGCGGGTGCGGTGGCCTGCGCGGGGACGGCGGGGGATGCGAGCGACCCCGCCATCGCACCTTGCAGCGCCTGCTGCGCCGTCCCGGCCGACACCGCGGCCGGCACCGCCGCGGCGGCGGCCTTGCGCGGGCGGCGCTTCGAGCTCGTCGCCTGCGGCCCGTAGCCGACCAGGGTCTTCGCCTCGCCGGACGACTCCCCGGACGAGTCCCCGGACGAGTCCGGTTCGGGCTCGCTCGGCGCGGTGCCGTCCGGGTCCACGTCGATCGAGATGATCGGCGTGCCGACCTCGACCGTCTGGCCCGGCTCGGCGAGCAGCTCGACGACCTTGCCCTCGTAGGCGCAGGGCAGCTCGACCGCGGCCTTCGCCGTCTCGATCTCCACGAACACCTGGTTGACCGTCACCGAGTCGCCCGGCTGCACCTTCCAGCCGAGGATCTCGGCTTCGGTGAGGCCTTCGCCGACGTCCGGCAGCGGGAAGTGCTTGAGTTGCGGCATCCCAGACTCCCTCAGAAGGCCAGCGAGCGGTCGACGGCGTCGAGCACCCGGTCGAGGTCCGGCAGATAGTGCTTCTCCAGCTTCGTCGGCGGGTAGGGCACGTCGAAGCCCGTCACCCGCAGCACCGGTGCCTCCAGCGAGTAGAAGCACTCCTGCTGCACCCGCGCGGCGATCTCCGAGGTGACCGAGGACTCCGCCGGGGCCTCGCTGGCCAGCACCAGCCGGCCGGTGCGGCGCACCGACTCGAACACCGGCTCCAGGTCCAGCGGGGACAGGCTGCGCAGGTCGACGACCTCCAGCTCGGTGCCCTCCTCGGCGGCGGCGCTCGCCGCGGCCAGGCAGGTGTGCACCGTGGGCCCGTAGGTCGCGATCGTCGCCGCCGAACCCCGCCGCAGCACGCGGGAGGTGAACAGCGGCGGCGGCTGCGCCTCGGTGTCCAGCTCGGCCTTCTCGTAGTAGCGCCGCTTCGGCTCGAAGAACAGCACCGGGTCGTCGCAGGCGATGGCCTGCCGCAGCATCCAGTACGCGTCCGCCGGGTTCGAGCAGGCCACCACCTTCACACCGGCCACGTGCGCGAACAGCGATTCCGGCGATTCGGAGTGGTGCTCGACCGCACCGATGCCGCCGCCGAACGGCACCCGCACCACCACCGGCATCTTGACCTTGCCCTGGCTGCGGAAGTGCAGCTTCGCCAGCTGCGAGACGATCTGGTCGTAGCCGGGGAAGATGAACCCGTCGAACTGGATCTCGCACACCGGCCGGTAGCCGCGGATCGCGAGCCCCACGGCGGTGCCGATGATCCCCGACTCGGCCAGCGGCGTGTCCAGCACGCGGTGCTCGCCGAAGTCCTTCTGCAGCCCGTCGGTGACGCGGAAGACGCCGCCGAGCTTGCCGACGTCCTCCCCCATGACCAGGACCTTCGGGTCCGATTCCAGCGCCGAGCGCATCGCCAGGTTGAGGCTCTTCGCCATCGTCACGGTCTGCACGGCCGACCGGCCCGTGCTGCCGTCGCCGACGTCGGTCCGTTCCATCGCGGGTGCGGCCATCAGTGGGCACCTCCCTGCGCGGGCTCGGCGAACCCGTCGAGGTAGCGCAGCTGCTCGTCGCGCTGCGCGGCCACGACCGGGCTCTCCTCGGCGTAGACCTCGGAGAAGATCCGGGACGGGTCGGGTTCGGGCATGGCGAAGCAGAAGTCGCGGAACCGGGCGGCGAGCGCGTCGGACTCGGCCTGCACGTCGTCGAAGAAGTCCTGCCCGGCGTCGTGCTCGCGCACCAGGTGCACCCGGAGTCGTTCGATCGGGTCCTTCAGCTTCCACGCCTCCAGCTCGTCGGTGAGCCGGTAGCGGGTCGGGTCGTCGGTGGTGGTGTGCGCGTCCATCCGGTAGGTGAACGCCTCGATCAGCACCGGCCCGTTGCCGTGCCTGCACTCGTCCAGCGCCCAGCGGGACACGGCGAGGCTGGCGAGCACGTCGTTGCCGTCGACGCGGATGCCGGGGAAGCCGTAGCCCTCGGCGCGCCGGTACAGCGGAACCCGCGTCTGGCGCTCCAGCGGTTCGGAGATGGCCCACTGGTTGTTCTGGCAGAACAGCACGAGCGGCGCGTCGTACACCGAGCCCCACACCATCGCCTCGTGCACGTCGCCCTGGCTGGTGGCGCCGTCGCCGAAGAACACCATGGTCGCTTCGCCGTCGTCGTCGCCGACCTTGCCGTCGAACTTCTGCCCCATCGCGTACCCGGTCGCGTTGAGCGCCTGGTTGCCGATGACGATCGTGTAGAGGTGGAACCCGGTGCTCAGCGGGTCCCAGCTGCCGTGGTCGGTGCCGCGGAAGATGCCGAGCAGCTCGGTCGGGTCCAGCCCGCGGCACCACGCGACGCCGTGCTCGCGGTAGCTGGGGAAGGCCATGTCGCGGGGGCGCATCGCGCGGCCCGCGCCGACCTGCGCGGCTTCCTGGCCGAGCAGCGGCACCCAGATGCCCAGCTGGCCCTGGCGCTGCAGGGCGTTGCCCTCCCGGTCGAAGCGCCGGACCAGCACCATGTCCCGGTACAGGTCGCGGAGCTGCTCCGCGGTGAAGTCGATGTCGAAGTCCGGGTGCGATACCCGCTGGCCTTCCGGGGTGAGGAGCTGTACGAGATCAGCTCCGCCCTCGCTCGTCGCGCGCAAACCGGCGATCACCTGCTCCCGTGTGGGTTTCGCTGCGGTAGCGGCAGGGGGCTCGGTGCGGACGTCGTCGGTCTCGTTCGCTGGATGGGCTGGTCGCGTCCAGTGTTCCGGGGACATGCGGATCTCCTCGTGTCGCGCCGGGCCGGTCGCTTGTGGCGACGTGGTCCGGGTACCCCGCTCGCGCTCCGCAGGCCCGGGTCGGGGCCGTGCGGGTGGTCGGGCGGGGTGGGTTGGATCGCTCCTGGCCATCCTGGCACGCGTACCGCCGATTCAGTGAGCCCTGCCACAGGGACGATCTCAGCTCGCGAAATCGCGGAGATCGTTCCCTACGGAACCGTAGCTTCCGCTGATCGGTGCGAAAATCGCAGGTCATCCGAGCAATGGGGTTCCGACTAACGCTGTCGGGAAGGTCGCAGTACCGATACTGCGGAGTACCGGTGATCTGCTGTTTCGAGAACACGCCAAACCTCGGTCGGGCGGACGGCACACTGGGCCGCATGAACGTGGACCCGGACCCGTCACCGTCGGTGACGCTGCCGGACGAGCTCGTGCTGCTGCTGCACCGACCGGACGGCGGGCACCGCGCGGAGCCCGCGGACCTGCTCACCTGGTGCGCCGAGCTGGGCGAGCTCGCGCTGCGCGGGAAGGTGGAGCTGACCGGCACGAAGCTGGCCGTGCTCGACCCGTGCCGCACCGGGCTGGACTGGGCGGACGAGCTGCTGGGGCGGCTGGTGAAGAAGTCCGGCCCGCGCGGCAGGCCGGTGGAGCTGACCGATCTGCTGCCGCGCCGCATCGGCCGGTTCCGGGAGCACCGCGCGCTGCTCGAACGCCGCGGGATGCTGCTGCGGGAGCCGCGCAAGCTGCTCGGGTTCATCCCGGACGACCTGCACTTCCCGGTCGGCCCGGCGCGGCGGGAGCTGGTCGAGCAGGTGCGCGCGGTGGCGCGCGGGGAGCTGCGGGCGGACGGGCGGCGGGCCGTGCGGTGCGGGCTGGTGCACGCTGCGGGCATCGGCGCGGCGCTGGGCGGCGGCCCCGCCGAGCTGGCGGTGCGGGCGGCGGTGGCGCGCGGCGACGGGGCCGGGGCGGCGGCGCGGCGCGCGCTGGCCGCGGTGGCGGCGGTGCGCGCGGTGACCTCGGGCGCCGCGGCCGCCGGGGCTGGCGCGGGCGGAGTCTGACCGCCGGGCCCCCGGCGCGGACCGGCCGCTCCGGCCCGGGCATACGATCGGCGGCATGGATCGTTCCGCCGTGCGCACCGCCGTTGAACAGGCGTGGCAGGACTCCGTCCTGCCGAGCCTCTCCGAACTCGTCCGGATCCCGGCGGTCTCGCCGGCCTACGACGCGGAGTGGGAGTCGGCCGGTCAGCTGGACGCGGCCATCGCGCACGTGCGGGAGTGGATCACCGCCCGGGAGATCCCCGGCGTGCGGCTGGACGTGGTGCGGCTGCCGGAGCGCACCCCGCTGCTGCTGGTCGACGTCCCGGCGACCGAGCCGGTGCCGGAGTCGGGTTCGCAGGACACCGTGCTGCTCTACGGCCACCTGGACAAGCAGCCGCCGGTCGGCGGCTGGTCGGAGGGCCTGGACCCGTGGACGCCGGTGGTGCGCGACGGCAGGCTCTACGGGCGCGGCAGCGTCGACGACGGCTACGCCCCGTACGCCGCGATCACCGCGATCGAGGCGATCCGCGCGCACGGCGGCGCGCACGCGCGCTGCGTGCTGCTGCTGGAGACCGGCGAGGAGTCCGGCAGCCCCGACATGGCCGCCTACCTGGAGCACCTCGCGGACCGGCTCGGTGCCGTGTCGCTGGTGGTGTGCTTGGACTCGGGCGCGGCCGACTACGAGCGGATGTGGCTGACGACCTCGCTGCGCGGGGACGTGCGGGTGGGCGTGCAGGTGCGGGTGCTCGACGGCGGTCAGCACTCGGGCACGGCCAGCGGCATCGTGCCGAGCTCGTTCCGCGTGCTGCGCGCCCTGCTGGACCGGATCGAGGACTCGGCGACCGGCGAGGTGCTGCTGCCGGAGCTGAACGCGGAGATCCCGGCGAACCGGGTGGCGCAGGCGCGGGCCGCGGTGGAGGCGGCGCCCGGCCTGATCCGCGATTCGGTGCCTGCGCGGGAGGGCATGCGCTGGGTTTCCGAGGACGAGGTGGAGCTGGCGCTGAACAACACCTGGCGCCCCACCGTCTCGGTGATCGGCGCGGAGGGCCTGCCCTCGCTGCCGGACGCGGGCAACGTGCTGCGGCCGCAGACGACGCTGGCGCTGAGCGTGCGCACCCCGCCGACGACCGACCCGGAGGTGGCGCTGGCCGCGTTGCGCGCGGCGCTGTCGACGGACGTGCCCTACGGCGCGGAGGTGACGTTCCCGCTGTCGGACGGCGCGGCGGGCTGGAACGCGCCGGACACCGAGCCGTGGCTGGAGACCGCGTTGGACGCGGTGAGCGAGGACGTGTTCGGCGCGCCGTGGGCGACGATGGGCCTGGGCGGCTCGATCCCGCTGATGGGGCTGCTGCAGGGCGCCTACCCGGACGCGCAGTTCGTGGTCACGGGGGCGCTCGGACCGGGCAGCAACGCGCACGTGCCGGACGAGTCGCTGCACCTGGAGTTCGCCGCGAAGATCACCACGGCGATCGCGTACGCGCTGGACGCGCACGCCCGCCGCTGATCCTGGTGCGCCCGCCCGGCCCGGTGGCGCGGGCGGGCCCCCGGGTCAGCTGCTCTTCGGCATCAGGATCCACAGGACGATGTAGACGATGACCTGCGTGCCGGGCAGCAGGCAGGACAGGATGAACAGGAAGCGCACCAGTCCCTTGCCGAGGCCGAAGCGTTCGGCGAGACCGGCGCACACGCCGGCGATCCACTTGTCGTGCTGGGGACGGGACAGGTTCATCGACTGATTCCTCCTGGAAAGTTCGCGATCTTCACCCCAGGGTGCCCGATCTCCGGGACGCCCGCCTCAGGGGAATCCCGGAGATCCCCGCTCAGCCGGTCAGCTCGGCCAGCAGCCCCGGGTGCGAGGACCCGTCCACCGGCAGGTTCTCGCTGCGCACGAACGTGAACCCGGTGTCGGCGAGCACGTGCTGCACCGCGCCGTCCCCGGCGTGCGACCAGTTCGCGGGCAGGCAGCCGCGCACGTCCGCCTCCGCGGTCAGGTTGAGGTCGCCGCCGACCACGGCCGGTCGGCCGGTGCCCGTCGCGGCACCCACCAGCTCGGCGCACTGCCGCCGGGCGACCGCCGGATCCGCGGGGGACAGCTGCGCGGTGCAGGCGGACAGCGCGGGGAACGGGACGCACAGCAGCACCCGCCGGGTCGGGCCGGCGTCCTGCGCCGCGAAGCCGCGCTCCACGACCGCGCCGTCGGACGCACCCAGGTCGCGGTGGGTCAGCACGGCGACCCCGTGGTCGCCGCGGCCGTCGGCGCAGCGCACCGGTGCGTCCCCGGTCAGCTCGGGGGCGAACTCGGCGCGGTAGCCGGTGTCGCGGGACATCGTGGTGATGTCGTGCGCGCACACCTCGTTGAGCGTGACCACGTCCGGTCCGCGCTGCCGGATCGCGGCGATCCCGGAGCGCACCGCGGTGTCGTCGTGCGCGGCGCAGCCGTCGGCGTCGCGGTGGCAGAGGTTGAGCTGGAGCACGTCCAGCGGTGCGCCGCCGGGCGCGACTCTTTCCGGTGCGGGTCGTTCCGGCCCTGGCCGGGCCGCGGCGGTGGACCCGGTGAGCGCGGGCAGCGCGAACCCGGCGCAGGCCAGCAGCGCGCCCGCCATCGCGAGTCGCCGCGCGGCCGGCGGGGTGGTGGATCGGGGGCAGGGCGTCCGGTCGTCGGTCATCGGCATCGCCTCCTCGGCGGCGGAGTGTGCCGAAGCTCGGCGAACGGCGGCAGGGGCCGAACGTGGGGTAGTCCGGCAACCGCTGCCGACGTCCCACCGATGGCGGGTGGCGAACACCGTCCGTGATGGGTGGCGACCGGCGCAACGATCTCCGGCGAACGGTCCACGCTTGCCGGGGCAACAAGATTTCTCTCACATCCCGGGAAAGATCCGATGGTGAATTCCCTGTTGACCAGGGGCGTCCAGCACATGAAACTGAGCCCCGGCTCGGCTCGACCGGCAAGAACCGCCCGTCAGGGATGGTGCTCGCGAGGTCGGACGGCTCGGTGGTGCGGACCTCGCGGGGTCCGGTGGCCGGCGCGGAAAAATTTGACAGCTTCGCAACATCGAGAGCCGAGACTTGACCCCGTTCGGGTGGCACCATCTCAGCACTCGCGTACTCACCTACTAGGAGTGACATCGTGGCGCGTCGGACCACCTGGAGAGCCCTGGCCCTGCTGCCCGCGCTGGTGCTGACCGCGGCGGGCTGCGCGCAGTCCATCGCGCCCACCGGTGCCGACGGGGAGCTCCGCTTCGTGGAGCCCGGCAAGCTCACCACCTGCACCCAGCTGCCGTACCCGCCGTTCCAGTTCGACGAGGGCGGCAAGACCACCGGCTTCGACGTCGAGCTCGTCGACCTCGTCGCCCGCGACCTCGGCCTGGAGCAGAAGTTCTTCGACACGCCCTTCGAAGGCATCCAGTCCGGCGAAGCCCTCAACACCCGCAAGTGCGACGTCGCCGCCGCCGCGATCACGATCACCGACGCGCGGCAGCAGAACATGGACTTCTCCGACCCGTACTTCGACGCGAAGCAGGCGCTGCTGGTCAGCGCCGAGCACCCCTACCCGGACATGGCCGCGCTGCGCGGCAAGAAGCTCGGCGTGCACCTCGGCACCACCGGTGAGGACTACGCCGAGGAGCACGAGGCCGAGCACGGGTACGAGATCGTCCAGTACGAGGACCTGGGGCTGCTGCAGAACGCGGTGCAGAGCGGGAAGGTCGACGCGGGCATCAACGACAACGGCGTGATGCTCGACTTCGCCAAGAAGAACCCGGACACGAAGGTCACCGCCGAGTACAGCACCGGCGAGGTCTACGGCGTCGCCGTCCAGCGCGGCAACGCCCAGCTCGTCCAGAAGGTCAACGACTCGCTGCGCAAGGCGCGGGAATCCGGCGAGTACGACCGGATCTACGAGAAGTGGTTCGGCAAGAACCCGGACCAGCCGTGACGTCCCCGGCCCGGGGCCGGGAGCCGCGCAGGCCCCGGCCCCGCCTGCTGCGCGGCGCCGACTCGGCCCGCCGCACGCCACCACCAGCCCAGCGCCGAGGAAACCGCCCGGGGAGAGTCTGAGGAATGGCAGCAACCGACACGACCGCGAAACCGCGGTCGAGCAAGCGGCAGCGCGCCCGCGTGGTCCGCGGCGCGCAGTACGCCGTCCTCGCGGTCGCGATCGTGCTGATCGCGCTGCTCGCCGACTGGGGCAAGATCGCCGACGCGTTCTTCAACGTGGACGTGGCCGTCGCCCAGTTCCCGGGGATCATCACCACGGCGCTGGTCAACACCATCGTCTACACCGCGCTGGGCTTCGCGTTCGGTCTGGCGCTCGGCGTGGTGCTGGCGCTGACGCGGCTGTCCTCGGTGGCGCCGTACCGGTGGATCGCCACCGCCTACGTCGAGTTCTTCCGCGGGGTGCCCGCGCTGCTGGTGTTCATCGCCCTCGGCTACGGGGTGCCGATCGCGTTCCAGCTGGTCTTCGACATCTACTCGACGGTGATGCTGAGCCTCGGGCTGGTCGGCGCCGCGTACATGGCGGAGACGATCCGCGCCGGGGTGCAGGCGGTGCCGAAGGGCCAGGTGGAGGCGGCGCGTTCGCTGGGCATGTCCCCGGCGCGCACCATGGTGACCGTCGTGATGCCGCAGGCGTTCCGGATCATCCTGCCGCCGTTGACGAACGAGCTGATCCTGCTCACCAAGGACTCCTCGCTGATCTACCTGCTGGGCCTGTCGGCGGACCAGTACGAGCTGTCGAAGTTCGGGCGCGGCGCGCTCACCCAGTACCAGTCGCTGACGCCGATCCTGCTCGCCGGGCTCTGCTACCTGATCATCACGATTCCGCTGTCGCGGCTGTCGAACCGGTTGGAGCGCCGCTACGGCGGCGGCCGGACCGCCCGCGGCAAGTGACGGACCACGACGAGGCAGTGAGGGGCGCCGGATGAGCGCGATGATCGAGGTTTCCGGGCTGGACAAGGCGTTCGGCCCGCTGCAGGTGCTGCGCGGCATCGACCTGACCGTGGACCGCGGCGAGGTGGTGTGCGTGATCGGGCCGTCCGGGTCCGGCAAGTCCACCCTGCTGCGCTGCGTGAACCTGCTGGAGGAGCCCACGGCCGGGCGCATCGCGGTGGACGGGGTCGAGGTCACCGACCCGGACACCGACATCGACGCCGCGCGCAGGCACATCGGCATGGTGTTCCAGGGCTTCAACCTGTTCTCGCACCTGACCGTGCTGGAGAACCTCACCGTGGCGCAGCGCAAGGTGCTGCGCCGGGGCCGGGCCGAAGCCGACCGGGTGGCGCGGGAGAACCTGGACCGGGTGGGCCTCGCCGAGAAGGAGGACGCGCTGCCCGCGCAGCTCTCCGGCGGGCAGCAGCAGCGGGTCGCCATCGCCCGGGCCCTGTCCATGAACCCCAACGTGATGCTGTTCGACGAGCCGACGTCCGCATTGGACCCGGAGCTCGTCGGCGACGTGCTGGGCGTGATGCGCGGGCTCGCCGACGAGGGCATGACGATGCTGGTGGTGACGCACGAGATGCAGTTCGCTCGCGAGGTCGCCGACCGGGTGCTGTTCATGGACGGCGGCGTCGTCGTCGAGCAGGGGCCGCCCGCCGAGGTGATCGGCGCGCCCGCGGAGGAACGCACCCGAACCTTCCTGTCCCGCGTCCTGAACCCGACGCACGCGCGCCCCGCGGAGTGATCCGCCGGCGGTCCTCGCCGGAGTGCGCGGCTTCCCGGTCGTGATCCCGTCCGCCCGCGCGGTGGAACGGTGCGGACGCCGCGGCTGCGGTGCGTAGCGGTCGTCGCGCCACGATCCCGCCGACCCGGTGCAGCGGTCCCCGCCGGAGTAGTCCTGTTCGGACGTTCGGTGGTTTCGCGGCGGCTCGGCGATGTGCCGGTCCGCTCCCTCGGCGGTGTCGGTCGAACCCGTCGCAACCCCAAGCTGAACTCACGCGTCTGAGCTGTCGGTGGTAGTTGATCTACTACGCTGCGTTGGGTTCGCCGGATTCGATGTCGGGGGCGGGATCGTGCCGAACAGGCCGTGGGACAACATCGGGGCACCGACCGCTGCCGAGCAGCGGCTCGACGACCTGCTCGGGCAGGGCAGGGCGTGGGGTCGCAGACCCGACGGCCCGGTCGTCCCGCTCGACGTGCACGCCGACATGTTCGACCCGGAACGGGAGATCCGCGGCGAGTACCTCACCCGCAAGCTCGTCGAATCGCCCGACGAGCAGGGCTGGCGCGCGTTCTGGCGCCGCGGCGGGCAGCAGCCCGTGGTGCGCATCGAGGACGCGGTGATCACCGGCAGGCTGGACCTGCGCGCGGCGGAACTGCCGTACCTGCTGGAGTTCGTGCGCTGCCGCTTCGACATGCGGCCCGACCTGCGCCAGGCCACGCTCGCCGGGCTCGTGCTGTGGGGTTGCCGCTTCCCGGGGCTGAACGGGCGGAATCTGCGCACCAGCCACGACACGGTGCTGCGCAACTGCACCAGCATCGGCGGCATCGTGGACCTCGCCGACGCGCAGCTCGGCGGTTCGCTGCTGCTCAACGACTCCGAGCTGCGCAACCCCGGCGGCCGCGCCATCTACGCGGACCGGCTGGAGATCGCCGGGGCGCTGCTCGGGCTGCGGCTCAAGGTGGCCGGGGAAGTGCGGATCCCGGGCGCGAAGATCGGCGGCAACCTCAACTTCTCCGGCGGGGCGCTGCGCAACCGCGGCCGCACCGCCATCAACGCCAACGGCATCCAGATCGGCGGCAGCTTCCGCGGCGACGTCGACCCCATCGGCGGCGGACCGTTCAGCGTCGCCGGCCTGCTGTACCTGCCCAGCGCGCACGTCGAAGGGGATCTGCGGCTGCGGGACGCGGTGCTCGAACCCGGGGTGGCGCCGCCGAAGCGCGGCGAGTCCCAGCACGACGACCCGATCAGCACGTTGCTGCTGGACCGCGGCGAAGTGCGCGGCGACGTGCAGCTGGACCAGAACTTCCGCAGCGGCGGCACCATCCGCATGGTCAGCAGCCGGATCGGCGGCGACCTGCGGATGGCGGGCGCGCAGATCGACCTGAGCTGGTCGCGCTCCGCCGCCGCCTCGGTGGAGCAGCCGATGCGCGCGCTGCACCTCGACGGCACCGAGGTGCTCGGCAACCTGGAGGCGGCGCACGCGGTGCTGCGCGGGCAGATGCGCATGGTGGACGTGAAGGTGCACGGCAGCTTCCAGCTCACCGGCGCCACCCTCGTCGGGCCGCGCACCGACACCCTGCAGGCCAACCGGATCCAGGTCGGCAGCAACTTCGACTGCCGCGAGGCCGACATCTCCGGCACCCTGCAGCTGCAGGGCGCCGACATCGGCGCCAACGTGGACCTGCGGGCCGCGCACCTGCTCAAGCCCGCCTGGCACCGGCACCGCAAGGCGTACAAGTCCTCGCTGGACCTGCGGGCCGCGAACATCGGGCGGGACCTGGTGTGCGCGGAAGGCGTCCGGCCGTTCCGCGCCGAGGGCGAGGTGCAGCTGCGGCGGGCCGTCATCGGCAGGCAGGCGAACTTCTGGGGCTGCGTGCTCGGCGACGGCAGCTCCGCCAACGCGTTCGGCGCCTTCGGCCTGGTGGCGCAGGAACTGACGCTGCTGCCCGCCACGCCACCGCAGGGCCGGGTGGTGCTGCGGCAGGCGCAGTGCGAACTGCTCGCCGACAACGCCGAGACCTGGGACGCGCAGGGCGGCGTCGACGTCGAGGACTTCACCTACTACAACCTCAGCCATCCGATCGAACCGACCGACGGGGCGCGGGTCCGGGAGCGGCTCGCGTGGCTGCGCGCCACCTCCGGGCGCTACCAGCCGGGGCCGTACGACCAGCTCGCCACCGTGTTCCGCAACAACGGCAACGAGGAACACGCGGTCACGGTGCTCATCGAGAAGCAGCGCCGCCGGTACCAGGCGCTGGCCGGGGCGTCCCCGCTGCTGCTGCGACCACCCGTGCGGTTGTGGAGCCTGCTGCAGCGCAGCACCGTCGCCTACGGGTACCGGCCGCTGCGCGCGCTGCTGTGGCTGCTCGCGTTCGCCGCGGCGGGCTCGGCGTGGTTCAGCCAGCACGAGCTGAAGCCGATCAACGCCGACGACGACCCGGTGTGGAACCCGTTCCTGTACACCGTCGACCAGCTGGTGCCGATCATCAACCTCGGGCACGACGTGATGTGGCGGGCCGAGGGCCATTCGCAGTGGATCACCGTGGTGCTCATCGCGGTCGGCTGGGTGCTGGCCACGACGGTGGCCGCGGGCATCACCCGGGCGCTCCGCCGCGAGGAGCGCTGAGTTTTTCGGTTTTCCGGGGTTCGGTTGCTCTGGGGGTCGGGTGGCGGAACCTCAGCGTCCTCCTCGCGAGGACGCTGAGAACCCGCGGGTGGTCCGGGTGATCAGGTGGTCGCTGCTCAGCGGCTTCGCCGCTGACAGGAAGGGCAAGACCTGGCGGTCAGGGCGTTGGGGAGTTCTGGGTGGC
>NZ_JAIUKC010000220.1:0-12898 GCF_020177435.1 Saccharopolyspora sp. 7B
CTCCCAGGCCTTCAGCTCGGTGAGCGTGGTGTGCGCGCTCTCGGCGAGGGTCTGCCCGGCGGACAGCGCGGACGAGGATCCCGGCGACGGCCTCAACGACGAGGAGCTGCGGCTGCTCGCCGCGTGGCGCAAGTTCCGCGACGGCGAGGACGACACGCCCAACGACCTTTCCGAGGGCCTGCACAAGCTGCTGCAGGAGGCGTTCGGCCCGGAGCGCGCCGCGCAGCTGGTCGCCGCGAACGAGGCCGACGGCGAGCTGCCCGCGGAGGTCCCCGCCGAACTGGACCGCCTGGACCGGCTCGCCGGTTGCGCGCTCGGCGTGGTCGCCGGTGACGCCCTGGGCGCCCCGTGGACCTTCCTGTCGCAGCGGGGGATCCTGCGCCGCAACCCGGACGGGGTGCGCGAGCTCGCCGAGCACCTGGGTGGCCGCGGCCGGTCCACCTCGATCGGCCAGCAGTCGGTGTTCCTGCTCGACGGGTTGCTCCGCTCGTCCGTCCACAAGGGACTGAACAGGCCGGGTCCGTCGACCGCCGAACTGGTCCGCGGCACCCTCCAGCACTGGGTGATCGCCCAGGGCGCCCCTGTCGAACCGGCCGTGCAGCCCGCGGAGCTCGTCGGGCAGCCCGCGCTCGGCGCGCAGCGCTTCCCCGACGAAGCGGGCGTCACCGCGCTGGCCACCTGGGACGGGCGGAGCCCGGTGCCGACGCCGAGCACGCCGCCGAACCCGTCCACCGGCGCGGCCGCGGCCGCCCGCGGCGCCGTCGTCGGCCTGCACGCCGACAGCCCGGGCGCGGCGGTCGAACTCGGCATCGCCACCGGGGTGCTCACCCACGGCCACCCGGACGGCTACCTGCCCGCGGCCGCCGTCGCCGGGATGGTCGCCGCGCTGTCCGCCGGGCAGACCCTCGCCGAGAGCGCGCACACCACGCTCACCGAGCTGAAGGCCTGGGAGGGCAGCGAGAACACGGTGCGGGCGCTGCGCGACGCGCTGACCCTCGCCGAGCACGGCCCGGTCCCGGTGCCCGCGCTGGAGAAGCTCGGCGCGGGCAGGCACGCGCCCGCCGCGCTCGGCGTCGCGGTCGCCGCCGCGCTGACGCACCCGGATTCGTTCGCCGACGCCGTCGCGCTCGCCGCCACCCATTCCGGGGACAGCGCGGCCACCGCGGCGCTGTGCGGCGGGCTGCTCGGCGCCGCGCGCGGTGCGGCGGAGATCCCCGCGGAATGGCTCGATCAGCTGGAACTGCACGAGCAGGTGCAGCGGCTCGTCGCCGACGCCGGGCGGGTCGAGACCGATCTCGTCCCGGACGGCACGGCGCCGGACTGGACCCGGCGATACACGCAGTAACGTTGCTCAGGTGAAGGATTCTCGCGACGGGCTCACCGAGGCGGAACGGGCGTTGCTGGCGGCGTACCGGGAGCGGCGCCGGGCGGCGGCGCCGGACGCGCCGCCCGCGACCGCCGCGGAGCCCGGCCCGGAATCCGGCGCGCCGCGCACCGGGCCCGCCGACGCGGACGAGCGGGTGCTGCTGGAGCGGTGGCGTTCCTGGCGCGACCGGCCGTTGACCCGGCCGCCGTGGTTCGCCGCGCTGCGCCAGCGCATCGGCACCGACCCGGCACCGCCGGTGCCCGCCACCGGTCTCGCCGACGACTCCGGTTACCGGCCGGACGCGGCGAGCCGGTTCGCCGGGATGCTGCTGGGCGCGGCGAGCGCCGAGCACGCCGCCACCGGCCGGATCGGCGAGCGCACCACGGCACTGCTGTTCGCGCTGGAAGGCGTGATCCGCGCGCACACCGCGCTGCGCGCGCACGGCGCCACGGACCTCACCACGTTCGTCCTCAATGGACTGCAGCGCTGGTTGCACACCCGGGGCGTCCCCTGGCAGGACTGCGTCGCCGAACCCGCGGGCGAACCCGACGGCTGGCTGGTCGAACAGCGGGAACTGCACGGCGACACCGTCGACGACCGGGCGCTGCTGACGGCGCTGACCCGCATCGCCGCCGGGGGCCGCGCCTCCGCGCACGCCGCCGGCGCCGGTGCGGTACCGCTGGGCGCGGTGGCCGCGCTGTGGTCCGGCAGCGAGGTGTTCGGCACCGCCGCGAACCTCGCCGCGCTCACCCACGGCCACCCCGACGGCAACCGCCCCGCCGGGGCGCTCGGCGTCGCGATCTCGTTGCTGCTGCGGGGGAATCCGCTGACCGCAGCCCTGGACGGCGCGCTCGCCGCCTGGGAACCGGCCGACTCCCGGCCCGCGCTGCTCGACCGCGCCCTGCACCTCGGCAGCACCAGCCCCGTCGGGTTCGTCCCGGGCGCCGCGCAGCTCGACGCGATGAGCCCCGGCCGGACCGGCACCGAAGCGCTCGCCGCGGCGCTGCGCATCACCGCCGCCTGCCCCGACGACTTCACCGCCGCCATCGCCGCCGCCACCGACCACGCCGGCGACACCCGCAGCACCGCGGTGCTGTGCGGCCAGCTGCTCGGCGCCGCGCACGGGCCCGCCGCGATCCCCTTACCCGGCACGGGGAAACCGGCCGTGCTCGCCGCGCTCGAACGGCTCGCCGAGGACGCCGCCGCCGAATTCGGCCCTTACCCGGACGAATCCGAGGAATGGCTGCGCCGCTACCCCGTCGGTGCCCCCGCCCACGAACCCGATCGGCGAAGGAGCCTGCACGCCGTGCCCAGACTCGCCGCGTCCAGAGACCGCTTCCTCGGCGCCGTGCTCGGCTGCGCCATCGGCGAAGCCCTCGGCACCCCCGTCGCCGGGGACAGCTGGGACGAGATCCGGGACCGGCACGGACCGCAGGGCCTGCGCAACTACGTGCCCGCCGGGCACCCCGCGGGCAGGCTCGGCAGCGACACCCAGCTGCTGCTGTTCTCCCTCGAAGGCACCATCCGCGCCGGGGTGAGCCGCCGCAGCGGCGACGTGCCCGACCCGTCGCGGCACATCCAGCACGCCTACCAGCGCTGGCTGCACACCCAGCACCTCAGCTGGGGCCGCGCCGCGGGCGAATTCCTCAAGCACACCCCCGCGCCGGACGGCTGGCTGGTGGGGCACCGCGCGCTGTTCCAGACCCGCAACCCGGGGCGCACCATGATGCGCACGCTCATCGCCTTCGCCAAGGGGCAGCAGCCGATGGGCACCCCGGAACGCCCGGTCAGCGACTCGCAGGGCAGCACGGCGGTGATGCGCGCCGTCCCGGCCGCGCTGTGGAGCTCCGACCCGTCCGAGGTGTTCCGCGTCGGCCAGAACACCGCCGCGCTCACCCACGGCGACCCGGTCGCCTACCTCAGCGCGGGCACCCTCGCCTTCCTGGTGTCCCGGCTGCTCGACGGGCGCGAGCTCGCGGCCGCCGTCGACGAGGCGCTCGACGAGCTCAGCGGGCACCGCGGCCACCAGGACGTCACCCGCAAGGTCTCCGCGGCGGTCCGCTACGCCGCCTCCGCCGAGACCACGCCCACCCACTTGGAGAGCGGGATCGGCAACGGGTGGAGCGCCGCCGACGCGCTCGGCATCGGGCTGTACGCGGCACTCGTCGCCGACGGGGACATCGACGTGGCGCTGCCGCTGGCGGTGAACCACTCCGGCAACTCGGCCACCACCGGCGCGGTCTGCGGCAGCCTCGTCGGCGCCCAGTCCGGGGCGGCGAAGATCCCCGACCGCTGGCGCACCGAACTGGAGCTGCACGACGTCATCGAGCAGCTCGCGCACGACGCGAGCCTCGAATTCGGGCCGCACCCGCCGGAAGCGGCCGACTGGACCACCCGGTACCCGCCCACCTGACGCACCGCCGGGCCCGCCCGGAACCGCTCGTCTCGGCACGCCGCAGCGCCCGCGGCAGGCGGTAACGTGCGGCGCATGGCCGACGAACTCGTGCACCGCGGCACCGCATCCGGCGTCGCGACGATCACCCTCGACTCCCCGCACAACCGCAACGCGCTGTCCGCGCAGCTGCGCCGAGAACTCCGCGAGCACTTGGCGGCGGCGCTCGCCGAGGACGCGGTGCGGGTGATCGTGCTCGACCACACCGGGCCGGTGTTCTGCGCCGGGATGGACCTCAAGGAATCCCGGTCCGCCGGCGCCGACGACCAAGGCGTGCGGGAACTCCCCGAACTGCTCGACACCTTGTGGACCAGCCCGAAACCGGTCATCGCCAAGCTCGCGGGACCGGCCAGGGCCGGTGGCGCGGGCATCGTCGCGGCCTGCGACCTGGCGGTCGCCGCCGACACCGCGACGTTCGGGTTCTCCGAAGTCCGCATCGGCGTGGTGCCCGCGGTGATCTCGCTGACCGTGCTGCCCCGGCTGCAGCCGCGCGCCGCGCACGAGCTGTTCCTGACCGGGGAGAACTTCGACGCCGAACGCGCCGTGCGGATCGGGCTGCTCAACTCGGCGGTGCCCGCGGACCGGCTCGACGCCGAGGTCGCCCGCTACGCCGAGATGCTGGCGAAGGGCGCACCGCACGCGCTGGCCGCGACGAAGGCGCTGCTGCGCCGCCCCCGTTCCGCCGACATCGGCGCGGACTTCGACGAGGTGCTGGAGCTCTCCGCCCGGCACTTCGCCTCCGACGAAGGCCAAGAGGGCATCCGGGCCTTCGCCGAGAAGCGCCCCGCCGCCTGGGTCCCGCGGGACTGAGCGCGGGGCTTCAGTCGCGGGTGAGGACGGTGGCGAAGGCGCGGCCGCAGACGGGCTTGCTCGCCGCGTCCCGCAGCACCGTGTTGATCTTCTCGTAGGCCTTGGGGTCGTGCTGCGCCAGGTTCTGCGCCCCGGCCCAGATGAGGACGTGCTCGCCCTCCGGCAGCCAGGACAGGTCGGTCAGGCAGTCGTAGAGCGCGTCCAGGTTGCGCCCCGCCCACTCCGGGAACGACAGCACCGCCGCGATGCCGTCCAGCGCGGTGCGCTTGCTGACCAGATCGCTCCCATCGAGCACGTGCACGGCCGCGCCGCGCCGCTCGGCGTCCTCGGCCGCCGTCTTCGCACTCACTCCAGGCTGCTCCAGCTCGCTCACCGCCGGCTCCTTCCGGAAGACCTGAGGCTTTTTCGTCGCAAACATCCCACTCAACCACACACGTCAACAACCAGGAACAAGGTTCGTTCACCGCAATGCCGCGGCGATGCGCCGCGGCCGGGCCGCCCCCGCCATCACGCGGGCGAGGTGGGCGGTCCGCTTCCGGCGGGAGCCCGCCACGGCGCCGCTCCCGAAGAATCCGGCAGAACGGGCACAGCCTGCCACACGGTCGCGGAGCCACCGGCGGGCGGCATCGCCGTGCCGTGCGCCGCGGCTCCCTGCTGCACGAACCAGCCGATGACCACGAGGGCGATCAGCCCGATGAGGGCGACCGTGATGCGCTTGCGCGAGGTCAACCGGTTCATGGCACGTCCGTTCCGCGCGTGGTCCGCACCGGCGGTTCGGCGTCGCGCACGCGGGTCAGCCGTGCGCCGATCCCATCGATGGCCCGGTCGAGGAAGCGCGCCAGGTACCAGCACACCGGCAGCAGCACGACCAGGACCAAGGTCACCAGCAGCGGGTACCAGAGCTGGACGAGCCACAGCTCGACGCCGTCCCACCACTCGAACAGCCAGTCCATCACGAGGCGCCAGAGTACGCCGGGACTCCGCGGCCTTCACCCCGCCCCGGCCGGGCCGCGCGCGCCCGGGAGGCGCGGGCGCGCGGACCGGCCCGCGGAGGCTCAGGAAGTGCCGGTGACCTCGGTCGACGGGTTCTCGGCGCGCTCGGCCGCCGCCGAGCGCTCCCGGATGGAGCGGATGATCGCGCCGAAGTCGTAGCCGCCGCCGCCCTCCTCGTTGAACCGCTGGTACAGCTCGGTCGCCAACCGCCCGATCGCCGCGTCGGTGCCGCTCTGCTCGGCCGCGGACTCGGCCAGCTTCAGGTCCTTGAGCATCAGCGCCGCGGAGAAGCCCGGTTCGTAGTCGTGGTCGGCCCGGCTGGTCTCCACCAGGCCCGGGACCGGGCAGTTCGTGGTCAGCGCCCAGCACTGGCCGGTGGAGATCGACGCGACGTCGTAGAGCGCCTGGTTGCTCAGGCCGAGCCGCTCGCCGAGCACGAACGCCTCCCCCACCGCGATCATCGACGCGCCCAGCACCAGGTTGTTGCACATCTTGGTGACCTGGCCGTTGCCCGGGCCACCGCAGTGGATGACCTTGCGGGCCATCGGCGCCAGCAGCGGTTCCGCCCGCTGGAAGTGCTCCTCCGCGCCGCCGACCATGAACGTCAGCGTGCCCGCCTCCGCGCCCGCGGTGCCGCCGGAGACCGGGGCGTCCAGGGAGCCGAAACCGGCCGTCCCGGCCAGCGCGTGCGCGGCGCGGGCGTCGGCGACGTCGACCGTGGAGGAGTCGACCAGCAGCGCCCCCGGCTCCACCGCGGGCAGCACCTGCTCGTAGCAGTCCAGCAGGTGCTTGCCGCCCGGCAGCATCGTGATCACCGCTTCGGCGCCGGTCACGGCCTCGACCGCCGAGCCGACCACGGTCACCCCGTTCGCCCGCGCCGCCTCCAGCGCCGCCGGGGCCAGGTCGAACCCGCGCACCACGTGCCCGGCCGCGACCAGGTTCGCCGACATCGGGCCGCCCATGTGGCCCAGCCCGATGAATCCGATGACAGCCATTGTCATTCCCTCCTGCGCGGTGCGGTGGTCGAGCCGGGCCCGGGGCCCGGCGGCTCAGCCGGACAGGCCGAGCTCGCCCTGCTCGAGCGGGGCGAAGAAGCGCTGGACGTGCTCCTCGGTGACCTCGTCCAGGGCGTTCGGCGACCACTTCGGGTCGCGGTCCTTGTCCACGAGGGTGGCGCGCACGCCTTCCACGAAGTCGCCCGCGGTCAGGCAGCGCAGCGCGATCCGGAACTCCTGGTCCAGCGCCGCCTCCAGCGTCTCCGGCCTGCTGCGCAGCGCGCGCAGCGTCACCTTCAGCGAGGTCGGCGACTTCGTCCCGATCGCGGCGGCGGCGTCCGCGGCGGCCTGTTCGGGGCGGGCGCGCAGCCGGGCGAGGATCTCGGCGACGTCGTCGGCCGCGTAGGCCTCGTCGATCCACTCCCGCTGCGCGGCCACCGGCGACTCCGGCGGGGCCGTCGCGAACCTGGCCAGCGCCGCGTCCACGTCACCGCTGGTGAGCGCCTTGACCAGGTCGTCGATGCGCTCGCTGGGCAGGTGGTGGTCGGCCAGGCCGAGCGCCACCGCGTCCGCGCCGCCGATCGGCGCACCGGTCAACGCCAGGTGCGTGCCCAGCTCACCGGGGGCGTGCGAGAGCAGGAAGGTGCCGCCGACGTCGGGCACGAAGCCGATGCCGACCTCCGGCATGCCGACCTTGGAACGCTCGGTGACGACCCGGTGCGAACCGTGCGCGGAGATGCCGACGCCGCCGCCCATGCACACCCCGTCCATCAGCCCCACCACGGGCTTCGGGTAGTGCGCGAGCATCGAGTTGAGCCGGTACTCCTCGCTCCAGAACGCCTTGGGGAGCTCCTCGTCCCCGGCCTTCGCCGCGTCGTGCAGCGCCCGGATGTCGCCGCCCGCGCACAGCCCGCGTTCTCCGGCGCCCTCGACGAGGACCGCCCGCACCTGCTCGTCGGTGCTCCACCGCTGCAGCGCGGCGGTCATCTCGCGCACCATCTCCAGGGTGAGCGAGTTGATCGCCTTGGGGCGGTTGAGGGTGATGCGTCCGAGCGCGCCCTCGACGCTGAGCAGAACCTGCTCCGGGGCGGGTGTTGTCATGATGCCGACTCCAGCAGTCCACGGGAAATGATCAGTCGCATGATCTCGTTGGTGCCTTCGAGGATCTGGTGCACCCGCAGGTCGCGAACGATCTTCTCGAGGCCGTACTCGGCAAGGTATCCGTATCCGCCGTGGATCTGAAGCGCCTCGTTCGCCACGGTGAAGCCCACGTCGGTCGCGAGCCGCTTGGCCATCGCGCACAGCCGGGTCGCGTCCGGGTCGCGGGCGTCCAGCGCCCACGCCGCGCGCCACAGCAGCATCCGGGCGGCCTCCAGCTCGGTGGCCATGTCGGCGAGCTTGAACTGCAGCGCCTGGAACTCGCTGAGCTTGGCGCCGAACGCGGTGCGCTCCCGCACGTAGCCGAGGCTGCGGTCCAGCGCGTCCCGCGCCCCGCCGAGCGAGCAGGCCGCGATGCTGAGCCTGCCGCCGTCCAGCCCGGCCATCGCGATCTTGAACCCGATGCCTTCGGGGCCGAGCCGCTGCGCCGCGGGCACCCGCACGCCGTCGAGCACGACCTGCCGGGTGGGCTGCGCGTTCCAGCCCATCTTCCGCTCGTTCGGACCGAACGAGAGCCCGGCGGCGTCGCCCTCGACGATGAACGTGGAGATGCCCTTCGCACCGTCCTCACCGGTGCGGGCCATCACCACGTACACGTCCGAGCTGCCGCCGCCGGAGATGAACTGCTTCACCCCGGTCAGCACGTAGTCGTCGCCGTCGCGCACCGCGCGGGTCCGCAGCGCCGCCGCGTCCGAACCGGCCTCCGGTTCGGTGAGGCAGTAGCTGGCGCGGGCGGTCAGCGAGCACAGCGGCGGCAGCCAGCGGGCGCGCTGCTCGTCGTCGCCGAAGCGGTCGATCATCCCGGCGACCATGTTGTGGATCGACAGGTACGCCGCCACGGACGGGTCGCCCGCGGCGAGCTCCTCGAAGATGAGCGCCGAGTCGAACCGGCCCAGGCCCGTGCCGCCGCAGGCCTCGTCGACGTAGACGCCGCCGATGCCGAGCTCGCCCGCGGCGCGCAGCACGTCGACCGGGAAGTGCTTGTCCTGGTCCCACTGCACGGCGTGCGGGGCGAGCTGCTCGGCCGCGAACTCGCGGGCCAGCTGCTGGATGGCCCGCTGGTCCTCGGTCAGCGCGAACGGGGACACCACGCCGGAGGGGCCGGGAACCGCTGCTACCGACACGTCCACTCCTCACCTTCGAGAGTCCGGTCCCGGGGGGGGGGCCCGCGGGGGGCCGCCCCCGGGGGGGGGGGGGGGGGGGGGGGGGGGGGGGGGGGGGGGGGCGCGGGGGGGGGGCCCGGGGGCGGGGGCCCCCCCCCGGGGCGGGGCGGTCAGCCCTTGAGCAGGGCGCGGGACATCACCATGCGCTGGATCTGGTTGGTGCCCTCGTAGATCTGGGTGATCTTGGCGTCGCGCATCATGCGCTCCACCGGGAAGTCGCGGGTGTAGCCGGCGCCGCCGAACAGCTGCACGGCGTCGGTGGTGACCTCCATGGCGACGTCGGAGGCGAAGCACTTCGCGGCGGCGGAGATGAACCCGAGGTTGCCCTCGCCGCGCTCGGCGCGGGCCGCGGAGACGTAGACCATGTGGCGGGCGGCTTCGACCTTCATGGCCATGTCGGCGAGCATGAACTGGACGCCCTGGAAGTCGCTGATGGACTTGCCGAACTGCTTGCGCTCCTTGACGTAGGCCAGCGCCTGGTCGAGAGCTCCCTGGGCGATGCCGACGGCCTGGGCGCCGATGGTGGGCCGGGTGTGGTCGAGGGTGGCCAGGGCGGTCTTGAAGCCGGTGCCGGGCTCGCCGATGATGCGGTCGCCGGGGATGGTGGCGTCCTCGAAGTAGAGCTCGACGGTGGGGGAGCCCTTGATGCCGAGCTTCTTCTCCTTGGGGCCGACGACGAAGCCCGGGTCGTCCTTGTGCACGGCGAAGGCGCTGATGCCGTTGGCCTTCTTGTCCGGGTCGGTGACGGCCATGACGGTGTACCAGCTGGACACGCCGCCGTTGGTGATCCAGCACTTGCTGCCGTTGAGGACCCAGTCGTCGCCGGAGCGGTGGGCGCGGGTCTTCATGGCGGCGGCGTCGGAGCCGGCTTCGCGCTCGGACAGCGCGTAGGAGGCGGTCGCGGTGCCCGCGGCGAGGTCGCCGAGGACCTTCTTCTTCAGGTCCTCGGAGCCGGACAGGATGATCGGCATGGTGCCGAGCTTGTTCACCGCGGGGATCAGCGAGGAGGAGGCGCAGACGCGGGCGACCTCTTCGATGACGATGCAGGTGGCGACCGAGTCGGCGCCTTCGCCGCCGTAGGCCTCGGGCACGTGCACGGCGGCGAACCCGGCCTTGACCAGGGCGTCGAGCGCTTCCTGCGGGTAGCGCTCCTGCTCGTCGACCTCGGCGGCGTGCGGGGCGATCTCCTTCTCGGCGAGGGCGCGCACCGCCTCGCGCAGGGCGTCGTGCTCGTCGTTGAGCCGGTAGGTCTCGAAGTTCGGGTTCACTGCTGCCTCCCGTCTCCAGCGTTGCGCTGGGGCCGTGGTGATCGCCGGATCCGGGTGCGGGTGTGGCGCCGCGCCCTCGGTCGCCGGAATCCTAACGGCACGGAGTGCCACTCTCAATCGGGTGGGTATATTTCGGCCATGTCCGAGCAGCCGCGGCCGCGCGCAGGCCGCACCCCGCAGGGCCGCCGCCGGATCCGCGGCACCGTGTCGTCGGCCGCGCTGGACCTGTTCGCCGCGAACGGGTTCGAAGCCACCACCGTCGACCAGATCGCCGAGGCCGCCGGGGTCGGCAGGCGCACCTTCTTCCGCTACTTCCGCTCCAAGGAGGACGCCGTGTTCGGCGACCACGAGGAGCGGCTGGCCGACGTGGCCGAACTGCTGGAGCAGGCCGACGGCGAGGAACCGCTGCCCGCGGTGTGCCGGGCCGCCGAAGCGGTGCTGGAGACCTACCTGGCCGACCCCGCGGTGTCGCTGCAGCGCTTCGCGCTGACCAGGCAGGTCCCGTCGCTGCGGGCCAAGGAGATCGCCAGCACCGACGACTACCAGCGGGCGTTCACCCGCTACCTGCGCGGCCGCTACGACGGCGAACCGGACGCGGCGCTGCGCGCGGCGGTCGCGGCGGCCGCCGTCGTCGCCCCCCACAACCAGGTGCTGCGGGAATGGCTCAAGAGCGGCGCCGAGCTCGACGCGCGCGGCAGGCTGCACGCCGCGCTGGCAGGAGTGCGCGGCATGGCCGCGACCTGGCCCGGAACCCTCGGCGCCGCGCTGGACGACCGGGTGGGGAGCGCACCCGCGTAGCCGGTGGCGGGCGGTCCCGGGCCGGGGACCGGGTTCGGTCAGTCGTAGCCGCGGATCAGGTGGCTCTCGTCGGCGTCGTCGAGCTCACCGGGCCACTGCCCGCGGTGCTGTCCTGGAACGGCGGCCTCGGGCAGCAGCGTCTGCACGCTCGCGCGCGGCGGGTCGAACTGGTCGGCCGGGTTGTGCTCGGCGGGTTCCACGTCGTGCTCCTGTTCGTCGGGTGTCGGGAGGGTATGGCCGATGGTCCTGGGGAGTGGCGCAGATCGCACTCCCACCACGCCGTCGATATCTTTAGTCCACCGGAACGGACCCGCCACACGGCACGGCCGACGCATCAGGAACGCGTCAGGAACCCGCGAAGACCGGAGACCGCCGATACCGGCTCACCCACCCGACGGGCGATCGATCAGGTGCGCAGCTCCGGTACGCCCGGGGTGCTCCGGCGGCGGCGCAGCCACACCTTGCGGGTGCCGTCGGAGTAGAGCAACACCCGGGACAGCTCCCACCCGGAGAACTCGGCGTGGATGCTCAGCTGGGTGGCGGCGCTGAGCCGGGTGATGCCCGGCGGCAGCCGCAGCGGCCGGTAGTCCCACTTCTCGTCGGAGAAGCCGCTCTCCCGCGCCCCGCGGCCGGCGGGGGCGGGCTCGGAAGAGGTCTCGGGGTCCCGTTCTTCGCTCATGGCGTCACCACCTGCATTCCTGCCCCGGTTGCCGAGGCGACGAACACTGCTCCGGTAGCGGGGTCCACGGCCGCCGAGTTCGGCTGCCGCACGGTCGGCACCCGGTGCACCTCCCGGGGTTCCCCGCCCGCGACGTCGTAGCCGACGAGCTCGTTGCTCGCCGTCAGCGTGATCCACGCGAGGTCCCGGTCGGGGTCGTAGGCCAGGGCGAAGGGCGCGCCGGGCACCGGATAGCGCTGCTTCATGATCAGCGGATCGGTGGCGAAGGCCAGCAGCTCCTGCCCGCGGGTGTCCACGGCCAGCACCCGGTCGTAGCGGTCGGCGGCCACGTGCGTGGCGCCGGCACCCGCCCGCAGCGCGGGTTCCTTCTCCCCGGTGGCCGGGTCGACCGGCGTCAACGAGGTCGCCAGCACGTCGAGCACGTGCAGCCGCCCGCCGAGCTCGACCAACTCCGCGGGCCGCTTGAACCCGGTGGCCTGCTTCCCGCCGGGCAGCGCGACGCTGCCGGTGGCCTCCAACGCCACCGCCAGCCCCCCGGGAACGACCGCGGCGTCCAGCGGACGGCCCGGGTAGCGCAGCTGCTCGGCGGCCCCGGTCGCCGGATCGATGCGGGCGACCAGGTCGGCGTCGGGCTGGGCGGCCAGCAGCTTCCCGTCCGGGGTGGCGCGCAACGTCGCGGGCGCCGCGGGCAGCTGCACCGTGCGCGGAGCGCGGCGCAGGTCGCGCGCGTCGTAGAGGGACACGGTGCGCTCGTGCGAGGTCGCCAACGTCGAAGCGCCGGGCAGGAACGCGCTCAGCGCGGTCGGCGGGGCGGGCACCACGGTGCCCGCGGGCCGGGCGGCCTGGCCAGGGGCGCGGGCCGGTTCGGCGGCGGTGAGCGCGTCGGTGACCTGCAGCGGATCGTCGGCGCCGACACCACCGCAGCCGGTGAGCACGGTGGCGGTGAGGCAGGCGGCGACCAGTCGGCGCAAGGGGCCCTCCAGGTGCGTGCGCCCGCGGTTCGGGCGGTGACCCCTCCAGGATCCCTGATTTGCCGTGGTGCTCGGCCGCCCACCCCCGGGTGACCACCCAGCATCGCACCGGTCACCGGCGGTGGGCCAGGCCCCGTCCGGCGCCGATGGCGTTCACGACGCGTTCGCCGAGAGTTCGTCTCCGCGGGCGGGGGCGGCGCCGGGGCCCACGCCGCGGCGGCCCGGCGGCTGGCGGTGTGCGCGCC
>NZ_JAIUKC010000221.1:0-12602 GCF_020177435.1 Saccharopolyspora sp. 7B
GGGTACCGGTGCCCGCGCGGGCGGTGCGGGCGTTGTGGACCCGGGGGCCGGGGGCGCCCGGGGGGGGGGGGGGGGGGGGGGGGGGGGGGGGGGGCCGCCCCCCCCCCCCGCGGGCCCCCCCCCGGGGGGCGGGGGGGGGGGGGGGGGGGGGGGCGCCGGGCCGGGGGGGGGGGCCCCCGGGGGCCCGGGGCCCCCCCCGGGCGGGGCGGGGGGGGGGGCCCCGGGCGCCGTTCCCGCCGGGGGCGCTGCTGGCGGGAACGGTGGACGTGGTGCACGGCACCAACTTCGCGCTGCCGCCCGCGGTGCGCGCGGGCGGTGTGGTGACGGTGCACGACCTGGCCTTCCTGGACGAGCCCGCCGAGGCGGAGCCGGGTTTCGCCGACCTGGTGCGCTCCTCGGTGCGGCGGGCGGCGGTGGTGTGCACGCCGAGCGCGGCGGTCGCCGACTCGGTCGCGGAGCGGTTCGGCCTGCCCCGCCAGGACGTGGTGGTCACGCCGCTGGGGGTGGACCCGGAGTGGTTCGATGCGGTGCCGCCGGGGGCCGAGCTGCACCGGCTGGGCATGCCGGACGAGTACTTCGCGTTCGTCGGCGCCGAAGGCCCGCGCAAGGGCGTCGAGGTGTTGCTGCGCGCCCACGACCGGCGGCTGCCACCGCTGGTGCTGGCCGGTCCGGGCGAGGCGCGGCAGACGGGGAAGGTGCTGCGCACCGGGTACCTGCCGGAGCCGGAGCTGCGCAGCGTGGTGGCCGGGGCCCGGGCGTTGGTGCTGCCGTCGCGGGACGAGGGCTTCGGGCTGCCCGCGCTGGAGGCGCTGGCCTGCGGGGTGCCGGTGATCTGCTCGGACCTGCCGGTGCTGCGGGAGGTCACCGGCGGACTGGCCGAGTTCGTCCCGCACGGCGACGCGGCGGCGCTGCGCGCGGCGTTGCAGCGGGCCGCGGCGGCGGCGCCCGATCCGGCGGCGGTGGCGGCGCGGCGGGCGCACGCGGCGCGGTTCACCTGGCGCGGCTGCGCGGCGGCGACGCTGCACGCCTACGCCCGCGCGGCGAGCTGACGGGGCGGCGCCCGCCGAGTCCGCCGAGTCCCGGGTCGCCACGCCGTGACCTCGTCGATGCGCACTCGGTACCCGCCCATTCCCGGACCGTGACCGCGGCGCCCGCGATCCGTGCGACCGTGCCGGAGCCGCACCGCGCACCGTTCCGCATTCCTTTCGTTGCCACGATCCCGATCGATCGGTCGCCGGTCGATGTTTTTCCCGATCGATATGAGAGCACGCCGAGAAACGGTGTCGAATCCCACTGGGAATCGACCAATCGATTTCGGGACGGACTCCTGATCTGCCGCCAGAGAACCCGTTCGCGCCTGATCCCCTAATAGGGGAAAAGCACAGGGGGATCACCCCCATGTCCCGCCGCTCACCGCCCTCCTAGCGTGGTGACCACGGGCGGAACGGGTCGGCGGCGCGAGGGTCGCGGTGCGATCGGTCCCCGAAATCCGAGTCTTGGCCGACTCGGACCTGGCTGTGCGGCGGGTACCGATGACTTCGCCACAACCGTTCCGACCCGCTCGTGCAGCATTCCTGGGAACGGAGCGTGCGGACCGTGGAGACGGTGTACGAAATCCTGCGGCGAGTGGTGGCGGGCGCGGAATCGCGCGCCGAGTTCGCCGCCGAGCCGCGCGCATTCCTGGACCAGGCGGGCCTGCCCGAGCTGAGCAACGCGGACGTGGTGCACGCCGCTTCGCTGGCCCTCGACCTCGCACCGGTCGAGGTCGTCGACGAGTTCACCCGAGCCCTGCCCCCGGGGCTGGTGGTGCTCGCCGCCGACGGCGACGGCGTGCCCGCGGACGCCCTGATGCCGTTCCTCCCGAACGGTCCCGATGAATTGGAGAGCACGATGGCCACCCCGGAGATCTTCACCGCGCTCGGCGACGTCGAAGGCCTGCTGTCGCCGACGGCGCGCACCACCGACGAGCAGTCCACCGAGAACAGCGGCAACAGCACCGAGACGTCCCGCAGCGAGGACAGCACCGGCTCGGACAACCAGCTGGGCGCGCCGGTCGGCAACGGCAACGACGTCGGCCTGGTCGGCGACATCAACACCGGTGACATCAGCGGCCTGACCGGCGACCTGAACGCGGGCAACGTCGCGGGCAACGGCGTCACCGACGTGGTCGGCGGCCTGGAGGACACCGTCGGCGGTGTCCAGGGCGGCGACCTGACCGGCGGGATCTCGGACCTCACCGGTGCCGGGGACCTGACCGGCGGACTCGACCTCGGCGGCGTCGACGGCGGCGGCGTCATGGGTTCGGTGCAGGACGTCACCGGCGAGCTGCCGGTCGACGACGTGGTCGGCGGCATCGCCCCGATGGCGGACCTGACGGCCCCGCTGACCGCCACCGACGGCCCCGTCGGTGGCGTCGAGGGCACGGTCGAGGACCTGACCGGCGGCCTCGGCATCTGATCGGCCCGCGCGGGACGAAGGCCACCGGGCACTGCTCGGTGGCCTTCTTCGCGGGCGCCCGATTCGCGCCGTTCCTGGCCGGATCGCCGATTCGGCCCGTCGCCGCCCCGGTCGGCACCGAACACCGGGAGCACGGGCGGACGACGGGACGGGAGATCGGATGCGGCAGCCCCAGGGCGCAGGGGCGCGGGACGGGCCTGAGGCACTGCTGCTCCGGGTGGCCGCGGGCGATCCGCGCGCGTTCGAGCTGCTCTACGACCGGGTCGTGGTGCTCGTGCACGCGGCGGCCCGCGACGTGCTCGACGACGACGCGCACGCCGAGGAGGTCACCCAGGAGGCGCTGGTCGAGGTGTGGCGCACCGCCGCCCGGTACCGGCCGGAGCGGGGCGGCGCGATCGGCTGGGTGCTCACCGTGGCGCACCGGCGGGCCGTGGACCGGTTGCGCTCGGTGCGGTCGGCGCGGGCGCGGGACGCGCGGTTCGCGGCGCGCTCGCACCGGATCGCGCACGACTCGGTGGTGGAGGCGGTGCTGATCCGCAGCGAGCACTGCGAGGTGCGCAGCTGCCTGGCCGGGTTGACCGCGTTGCAGCGGGAGGCGGTGGCGCTGACCTACTACTGCGGGCTCGACCACCGGGAGGCCGCGCGCCGGCTGGCCGCCCCGGCGGCGACGGTGAAGACGCGGCTGCGGGACGGGCTGATCCGGCTGCGGGACTGCCTGCTCACCGCCCGCTGAGCCCGGGCGGCGCGTCGTCCCAGGCGCGCACCAGTTCCGCGTAGGTCGCGGAGCGGGCGGGCAGTTCCGCGGGCGTGCCGAGCTGCGCGCCGGTCCCGTCGAGCAGCAGCACCCGGTTCGCGCGCCGCGCCGAGCCGAGCCGGTGCGCGATCACCACCAGCACGCCGCCGCGCGCGGCGAAGGCGCGTTCGGCACGGGCCTCCGCGGGCCCGTCCAGGTGCGAGGTGGCTTCGTCGAGCACCACGATCGGCGCCGCGCTCGCGTGCACCCGGGCCAGCGCCAGCAGTTGCCGCTGGCCCGCCGACAGGTCCGCGCCGCCGTGGCGCACCTCGCCGTCCAGCCCGCCCAGCCGGGCCACCAGCTCGGCGGCGCCGACGTCGGCGGCCGCGGCCAGCAGGTGCGCGTCGGTGCTCCCGGCCGCCAGCAGCGCCACGTTCTCCCGCACCGTCCCGGCGAACAGGTACGCCTCCTGCGGGGTGAACGCGATGAGCCGGTGCCGCACCGCCGGATCCAGCTCGGTGACCACGACTCCCCCGACGCGCACCGAGCCGCCGGTGGGCGCGAGGGTGCCGGTGAGCAGCCCGGCGAAGGTGGACTTGCCGATGCCGCTGGGTCCGACGACCGCGAGGTGCTCGCCGGGGTCCAGGTCCAGGTCCAATTCGGACAGCACCGGTTCGGCGTGCTCGCCCCACCGGTGGGTGAGCCCGCGCGCCCGCACCCGCGGCCCGGCCGGGACGTCGCGCGGCCGGTCCGCGGGCGCCGCGCGGCCGATCTCGGCGAGCCGGTTCAGCGCCACCAGCAGCCGCAGCAGCACCGACCCGGTGGTGGCGGCCAGCCCGTGCAGCGCCGGTTGCACGGTGCCGGTGACGTACACGAGCGCGCCGAGCACCGCGCCCGCCGTGAGCCGCCCGCTCCCGACGGCCCACGGCGCGATCGCCAGCACCAGCAGCACCGGCAGCAAACCACCCCCGCCGATGATCAGGGTGCGCAGCGCGGCGGCGGTGGACATCCGGACCGCGGCCGCGGCCTGCGCGTCCACCGCGTCGCGCACCGCCGCGATCGCCTGCCGCTGCGCGCCGCAGGCCGCCACGTCCCGCAGCCCGGTGAGCACCGCCCCGGCCCGGGTCGCGGTCCGCTCGTCGGCGAGGGCGAGGCCGCGCTGGCGGCGGGCGAGCGCGGGCAGCGAGCAGCCGAACAGCGCCACCGCCAGCAGCACCGGCGGCGCCACCGGCCACAGCAGCAGCGGGTCCAGCGCGGCCACCCCGGCCAGTGCGGCGGCGACCGACACCAGCAGTCCCCTGGCCTGCACGAGCAGTCCCGCCGTCGCGTCCCGCACCACCTCCACGTGCTGGGTGATCCGGGCGACGCCCGCCGCGTCCGGTCCGCCGCGCGGCGGGGCGGTGTCGGCGAGCACGTCCCGCACGACCCGCCGCACCAGCACGTCGCGCAGCGGCTCCACGATGGCTCCGATGCGGCGCCACACGAACCGGACCCCGGCGGCGCCGACCACCGCGGCGGCGGCGAACGCGAGCAGCCAGGCCGCGCCGACGTCGAACCGGCCCGCGGCGAACCCGTCGTCGACGGCGTTGCGCACGAACGTCCCGGACAGCAGCGCGGGCGCGGCCTCCAGCGCGGAGCAGGCCAGCAGCACCGCCCAGCCGCGCCGGTGCCCGGTCAGGGCGCGCCGGTACTCGCCGATCAGCACGGCGCCTCCTCGGTGAACAGGGCGCGGTAGTCCGGGTCGGCCCACAGCTCCGCGTGCGGGGCGGCGCGCCGGATCCGGCCCTCGTCGAGCCACACCACGAGGTCGGCGCGGCCGGCGGTGCCCGCGCGGTGGGTGATCACGACCCGGGTCCGGCCGGGCAGCGCGGTGGTGATGGCGCGCTCCACCCGGTCCTCGGTGATCGCGTCCAGGCTGGCGGTGGCGTCGTCGAGCACCAGCAGCCGCGGCGTCCTGGCGAGCGCGCGGGCCAGCCCGAGCCGCTGCGCCTCCCCGCCGGAGAGCGGGACCTCGGCGAGCGGGGTGAGGTAGCCGTCGGGCAGCCGGGTCACCAGGTCGTGCACCTGGGCGGCGCGGCAGGCGGCGGCCACGTCCGCTTCGACCGCCCCGTAGGACACGGCGGTCGCCACGGTGGTGCCCAGCAGCACCGGCCGGGCGAAGGCGACGCCCACGTGCGCCGCCGCCGGATCGAGCTCCGCCGTCGGCACCCCGTCGAGCAGCACCTGCCCGCGGTCGGGCGGGCGCAGCCCGGCGAGCACCTCGGCCAGCGTGGACTTGCCCGCCCCGGAACGTCCGACGACGGCGACGATCGTGCCCGCAGGCACCACCAGGTCGATCCCGTCGAGCACCCCGCGCACCACGGCGCCGCGGACCCGCAGCTCCCCCGGCCCCGACGGCAGCACCCGGGAACCGGCCGGTTCCGGCGCGACCCGGTGCACCTCGGCGAGCCGCTGCGCGCAGGACCGGGCGCGGGACAGCGCGGTGAACAGCGCCGACTGCCGGACGACGCCCATCCCGGCGGTGGCGTAGCCGAGGGCGGCCAGCACCTCGCCGACGGTGAGCCTGCCCGCGAACAGCCCGAGCCCGGCCGCGCACAGCACCGCGATCTGCACCAGCGGTACCAGCAACCCGGCCCGCCACATCAACCGGGACTGGGTGCGCCAGGTGCCCGCGCCCGCCGCGCCGAGCCGGTCCAGCGGCCGCAGCACCCGCCGCGCCTCCTGTTCGGCGACCCCGGCGGCGGCGATGGTGCGCAGCCCGGTGACCGCGTCCAGCAGCCGGGCGCCGAGCTCGCCGGACGCCTGCTGGTAGCCGAGCAGGTCCGCGGCCGTGCTGCGCAGGTGCGACCGGGCCAGCAGCACCGCGAGCGGCAGCAGCACCACGAACACCAGCGCCACCCGCAGGTCCAGCCGCAGCAGCGCGCCGAGCGCGCCCACCGACAGCAGCACCGCGGTCGCGATCTCCACCAGCGTCGCGGTGATCCCGCCCGCGCCCGCGCAGTCCCCGGTGAGCCTGCTGACCGCGTCCCCGGCGGCGAACGGGCCGCGGTGGCCGAGCAGCACCAGCCGCTCGGCGAGGTCGGCCCGCAACCGGGCCGTGGTGGCGGCGGTGATCCGCGCCGACAGCAGCACCGCCAGCACCTGCGCGGCGATCCCGCCGCAGCCGAGCAGCAGCAGCGCCAGCAGCGGGGCGACGGCACCGCTGCCGGAGACGGCGGCGTCGACGGTCCGCGCGAGCGCCGCGGGCAGCAGCAGGGCGCAGCCGGTCGCCGCCAGCGCGATCAGCACCAGCAGCAGCACCGGCCACCGCTGCGCGCGCACCGCGGGCGCCAACACCCGTTCGTGGTCCACCATCCGGCGTCCTCCTCCGCTCCTCGGCCCTCGTGCCCTCCGCCGCCGTCGCGCGCGATCTGCCGCGGACGGCCCGCGGCACGGGACGGCCCCGGCACCGCGTGGGTGCGGGGGCCGCACTTCAGCCGTCGTCCGCCTCGGGATCGTGCTCCGCGTGGTGCCGCCGCTCGGCCGGCGTTCGCGCCGACCGGTGCCCACCGGTCGCGACCGGCACCGTCGCGGTTCCTCGACGTCCCGCTCCCGGGGGCGGCCCCGCCGTCCGGCGGGTGGGCCGCCGGAGGTGGGTGCGCCGCACCGGTTCGAGCGCGATGAGCGGGTCGTCGGAGCTCCGCCACCTGACCCCCGCGCGGCACGAGGCGGGCGACGCGGCGATCAGTGGCAGGTGAGCAGGCTCACCGTGCTGTTCGCGCAGGACGCGAGCAGGCTCAGGTTGCTGCCGTTGTCGCCGCCACCGCCGCCGCCGAACGAGGTCTCGTTCCGGGCTTCGAGCTCCTGGAGCTGCAGGACCATCTCCACGGTCGTTCCTTCCGTCGTTTCCTTCGTTGACCGGGCGGGATCCCGCCCGGAGTTCGTGGTGCCACCGGTCGCCCGGCGGGTGCGCGGCGCTCACGGCGCGGTGCGGGTGCGCGGAGCTCACGGCGCGGTGCCGAAGAACGGCAGCACCCGGCCGTGCCCGTCGAGCACGGCGGCGACGGTGGCGAGCACGCCCGCGCCGCCGGTGGCGACGTCGGTGGACAGCCGCAGCAGCTGGTTGCCGGGCATCGCGATGCCGCCGTCCCCGAAGGGCAGGGCGTGCCAGCCCAGCGCGGCCAGGTGGGTGCCGATGGCCGCGGTCCGCTCCGGTTCGGGCCGCCGCCGGTCCGCGGCGGCCAGCGCGGCGAGCAGCCCGCAGCGGCCGTGCAGCAGTCCGGGGTGGATGACGAACTCGCCGAGGCAGGCGGCCAGCAGGTCCGGTTGCCACCGCAGGCATTCCGCGCCGGGGTGGCGCAGCGCGAGCTCTTCGGCGACGAGCGCGATGCCCGCGCTGCCGACCCCCAGGTACGGCAGGGTGCGGGCGGTGCCGTCGCGCACCTGGAGGCCGCCGCCGTCGGTGCGGGCGCATTCGTCGAGGTCCCGCAGCAGCGCCCGGTCGGCCAGCTCCAGCCAGGCGCGTTCCCCGGTGGCGTCGTGCAGGTGCGCGAACAGCAGCGCGGGCCCGGACCAGCCGTCGAGCAGCCCGGCCCGGCCCACGTCGCCGGGCGGCGCGGCGGCGGGCAGCTCCGCGGCGAGCCGGTCGGCGAGGTTCAGCGCGCGGTTCAGCGGTTCCCCGTCGTCCCAGCGGTGCGCCAGGTGCAGCAGGTTCAGCGCGATGCCGGCCCGGCCCGCCCCGTAGCCGTGCCCGGTGGTCTGCGCGGCGAGCCCGGCGGCGGCCGCCACGAGTTCCCGCGCGGCTTCGCGGTGCCCGAGGTGGTCGAGCACGTGCGCGGTGCCGTGCGCGCCGTCGAGCAGCCCGGGCCGCTGCGGCGGGGTGCGGCGCACCGCGTCGAGCAGCCACCGCTCGTGCTCCGGGTAACGCCCGGCACCGGCGACGTCCAGCGCGAGCAGCACGCCGGCGGCGCCGTGGGCGATGCCGGTGCCGCCGACCCGGAACTGCTCGATGTCGCCGGGGAACAGCCGGTCCGCGCGTGCCGGGGTGGCGCTGCCGAGCACGCCCTCGGCGAGTCCTTTGCGGACGATCCCCCAGTCCGGCGCGGGCTGGTCCAGTTCGGTGGTGGCGGGCGCGGTGCCCGCGGGCAGCAGCCGTTCGCGCAGCGCACCGCCGTACTCGGCGGGCAACCGGAAGCGGCGGCGCGCCACGTCGACGAGCGCGTCGAGCTTGCCGGGCGCCAGTTCCAGCAGCGCGTTCAACGGCAGGAACATCCACAGCGCGAGCGCGGCCAACGCGTGCCCGTCGACCTCGGTGCCGCTGCTGCCGGGCGGGGCGCGGAATCCGGGCGCGCCGAGCGCGGGCCGCGGGGCGTCCACGTCCAGCGCGGCCATCTCGAAGTCGACGAGCGCCACCGAGTCGTCCTCGTCCACCAGCACGTTGAGCGGGTGCAGGTCGCCGAAGACGACGCCGCGGGCGTGCACCCGGTCGATCAGCTCCCGCACCCGGTCGAGCAGCGCGAGCGCGCGGTCGGCGTAGGCGGTGAGCTCCTCGGCGGTGGTGCCGCCGCGGGTGAGCGGGTAGTTGCGGGCCAGCCAGGCGCCGAGGTTGCGGCCCGGGACCGGTTCGACGACGAGGAACGTGTGCTCCCAGGCGGTGCACAGCTCGTGCACCGCGGGCACGCCGGGGACGCCGTCGAGGTGCCGCAGCACCTGGTGCTCCCGGCGCAGCCGCACCTCGGCGTCGGTGCCGTCGCGGTCCAGCCCGGCGTGCGGGCGGGCTTCCTTGAGCACCACTTCGACGCCGTCGGATTCCCGGGTGGCGCGGTACACGCCGCCGCCGTTGGAGAAGTGCATCGAGGACGTCACCCGGTACGGGAACCGGGTCGTCCCCGGGTCCCGGCGGGCGGCCAGGTGCGGTTCGAGGAATGCGGGCAGCCGCACCCAGCCGGGCACCGAGAATCCCGGTCCGCGCGCATCGGGAACGAGCGCTCCGTCGGGCCGTTCTACGGCGAGCACCCGGGTTCCGCCGACTTCCACCCACCGCTGCTCGAATCCGCCGTAGCGCACGTACAACGGACCGGAACCGCAGCGGAGATCGCTCAGCACGTACGGCCCGGATTCGCCGCGCAGCGGTGCGGACAGTTCGAGGAGAATGCGTTCGAGGTGGTTCTCGTCCACCGGGTAGAGCGTCATGAACTTCCCGCTCGACGAACGCGACGCGTATTTGGAGTTCCGCGCGAGGAGCACGTCGCGCCCGGCCAGGTGCTTGAACGCGATCCGGTTGCGCAGGCAGTACCCGCCGACGGTGCGCAGCACCCGTTCCGCGTTGTGCAGGGTGGCCGAGACGTGCACCTTCCACCCCTGGGAGGGCAGGTCCACGCCGCGCGGGCGCAGCATCCGCCAGCCGCCGGCGGTCGCGTCCGACCAGCTCGGGACTTCCGGGAGTTCGAGCAGCCGCGCGTATTCGCCGGGACCACCGGAAGCGCCGTTCTGCTCGTCGAAGAACAGCGGATCGGCGAAGCAGAATGCTTCGTACCGGAAGTCCATGGCACACCTTTCCCCCGAGCGCAGATCACGTGATTTCCGCGACATCCCAGTCGGTCCGACAGTTCGCCGGCCGCGGTGAAATTTCCTCATGCCCGGAACCGGCTGCCAACCCGCCGAACAAGTGATCGCACTAGGCTCGAAGAGTGACTACTTCGGTCTCGTTACCACCAGGTACCGCAGTCGTTCGCGCACCGATCCGGAGCAACGATCACCCATTCGCCTGTAACACCGGCGCTGGCAGCGGAAATGGTTCAACGGAAACCGCGCGGCTCGAATCGAATGCAGGAACAGCGGAACGGCTCGAAGAATGCGCGCGCAATGAATGCGGGCCGCGGGCAGCCGTCCGCGAACGCCCCGGAACCGGGAGCGGCGGCCGTCCCGGCCCTCCCCGCGAACGCGCCGGAACCGGGAGCGGCGGCCTCCTCAGCCCTCGCCGCGCAGGGCCGCGCCGTCCACCTCGAACGCCGCCGCCAGCGCCGAACGCCAGTCCCGCAGCGGGCTCAGCCCGGCCGCGTTCCAGGCGCGCGGCGAGAGCACCGAGTAAGCGGGCCGCGGCGCGGGACGCGGGAAGTCGGCGGTGGCGCACGGCAGCACCCGGTCCGGGTCGGCGCCGATCTCGGCGAACACGGCGCGGGCGAACTCGTACCAGCTGGCCCGCCCGGAGTTCGTGCAGTGCAGCACCCGGTCAGCCGGATCGCGGCGTTCGACCAGCAGCCCGGCCAGCTCCAGCAGCCCGGCCGCCAGGTCGCCGGTCCAGGTGGGGCCGCCGACCTGGTCGTCGACCACCGTCACCTGCTCCCGCTCGCCGGCGAGCCGCACCATCGTCTTGACGAAGTTCCCGCCCCCGGCGCCGTACACCCAGGAGGTGCGCACCACCCAGGCCCGGTCGGCGGCGGCGAGGACCGCGCGCTCCCCGGCGAGCTTCGTGCGCCCGTACGCGGTGCGCGGGCCGGTCTCGTCGGACGGCTCGTAGGGCACGTCGGCGGTGCCGTCGAAGACGTAGTCGGTGGACAGGTGCACCAGCGGCACCCGGCGCACCGCGCAGGCGCGGGCCAACGCCGCGGCACCCGCCTCGTTGATCGCCGCGGCCCGTTCCGGCTCGCCTTCGGCGGCGTCCACCGCGGTGTGCGCGGCGGCGTTGACGACGACGGGCCGGAGGTTGTTGTCCCGCGCGGTCTCGGCGAACGAGTCCACCGCGTCGGTGACGTCCTGCTCGTCGCGGACGTCGAGCTCGCCGGAACCGGGCGCGTGCACCAGGCCGAGGCGGCCCTGCGCCCGGCGGTGCAGTTCGCGGCCCAGCTGGCCGCGGCCGCCCGGCACCAGCAGCGCGATCTCGTCCAGCCCGGTGATCGGGCCCGCTTCCCGTTCCGTCATCGGCTGATCGTCGCCGCCTGCTTCAGCGGTTCCCACCAGGCGCGGTTCTCCCGGTACCAGCGGATGGTGTCCGCGAGGCCCTCGCCGAAGTCGACGACGGGCCGGTAGCCCAGCTCGGTGCTGATCTTCGCGTGGTCCACCGAGTAGCGGCGGTCGTGGCCCTTGCGGTCCTCGACGTGGCGCACCGCCGACTCGTCGGCGCCGAGTTCGGCGAGCAGCCGGTCGGTGAGCTGCCGGTTGGTCAGCTCGGTGCCGCCGCCGATGTTGTACACCTCACCCGGCCGCCCGGCCCCGGCGACGAGCTCGATCCCGCGGCAGTGGTCGGTCACGTGCAGCCAGTCCCGCACGTTGCCGCCGTCGCCGTAGAGCGGCACCTGCCGACCGTCCAGCAGGTTCGTGATGAACAGCGGCAGCATCTTCTCCGGGAACTGGTACGGCCCGTAGTTGTTGGAGCAGCGGGTCACGCAGACCGGCAGGCCGTGGGTGCGGAAGTAGGCGCGGGCCAGCAGGTCGGAACCGGCCTTCGCCGCGGAGTACGGCGAGTTCGGCTCCAGCGGATCCCCTTCGGGCCAGGAGCCCTCGTCGATGGAGCCGTACACCTCGTCGGTGGAGACGTGCACGAACTTGCCGACCTCGGCGGCGAGCGCGGCCTGCAGCATCACGTCGGTGCCGAGGACGTTGGTGCGCACGAAGTCGGAGGCGCCGAGGATCGATCTGTCCACGTGGGACTCGGCGGCGAAGTGCACCACCAGGTCCACCCCGCGCATCAGCTCGCCGACCAGCTCGGCATCGCAGATGTCGCCCTGCACGAAGCGCAGCCGCGGGTCGTCCGCGACGGGGCGCAGGTTCTCCCGGTTTCCCGCGTAGGTGAGCTTGTCCAGCACCACCACTTCGGCGTCGGCGAACTCCGGGTGGTCGCCGCCGAGCGATCGCCGCACGTAGTGCGACCCGATGAAACCGGCACCGCCGGTGATCAGAACTCGCATGGCACCTTCCCGAAAGAGCGGCCGGGCCGGGTGGTGGCCCGGTCCGGGCTGGCTTCGCCCGCAGTCTGCCACGCGCGCGGCCGGCCGGATCACGGTACCGGCGGGATCTCGTGCGCAGCGGGTTGTGGGGGGTTTCCCGGCGTCTACCCGAGCGCCGGGAGGCACCCGCGGGGGCTCGTGGACCGTTGCGGAGAATGAGATCGGGCAGCGCTCGGCGTGATCGAACCTGTCCATCGTTCGAGTGACACCGATCGTCCCGCCCGCGCGCAACCCCAGCGGCAGATCACCGTTAGCCTGCACGGTGACCCCGCCGAGGATCACCCCGGCGAGGTGTAACGCTCGCAAGGCAGGCCCTGAGGAGGATTCGGCGTGGACGACCGGTCGCGACGGCCAGGTGGCCCACCGGGGCAGCCGGGCAGGCCCGTCCCCCCGCGCGGGCCGAAGGGCGGCCCGGCAGGCGGTGTCCCCGGCAGGCCCCGCCCCGGCGGCGCACCGGCCGGTCGGGCGGGGTGCGTTCGGGCTTGGGG
>NZ_JAIUKC010000222.1:0-12454 GCF_020177435.1 Saccharopolyspora sp. 7B
GACAGCGTTTTCTCCTGTGGCGGAGCCACCGGTGAAAACGATCCCGCAGCGAGGAGGGCGCTGAGGTTCCGCCACCCCACCCCGAGAGCAGAACGACCCGAGAGCAGAACGACCCGAGAGCAGAACGACCCGAGAGCCTCACCCCCGAGGCTTCGCCGAGTCCTGGAGGGTGGCCCAGCCCGGTTCGACCTGGGACCAGGAACCGGTGCCGGTGAGCACCGCCAGCTCCGTCGTCGCCAGCTGGTGCGGCACGCCGGTCAGCACCGCGACCAGGTCCTCCAGCCCGGGGTTGTGGCCGACCAGCACCGCGGTCGCGGCCTCCTCGGGCACGTCGTTGAGCACCGCGATCAGCTCACCGGCCGTGGCGCCGTAGAGGCGCTTGTCGTGCCGGGTCTCGACCTTGCCGGTCACGGCCGAGATCAGCTGCCAGGTGCGCCGAGCCCGCTTGGCGGGGGAGCAGAGCGCGAAGCCGATGTCGGGCACCCGCTCGGCCAGCCACCTCCCCGCCTCCGGCGCGTCCCGTTCGCCACGTTCCGTGAGCGGGCGTTCGAAGTCCTCGACGTCGTCCGGCCACGCCGACTTCGCGTGCCTGCACACCACCAGAGTGCGTGTCATCGCCACCGTTCCTCATCGTCGTGGCGTCCAGGGTAGTAGGACGGGCGCTGCCGAGGCGTCCGCCGAAACCGGTGCCCGGAGCCGCATTTCCCGCCGGAAGCGGACGGACCGCGCAGGCCGGGCTCAGCCCGCGAGCCGCACCGGCAGCGCCTTCGGGCCGTTGGAGATGAACGACTCGGACGGTTCCAGCGCGTCGGAGCCCACCGCGAGGGCGAGGTCGGGGAACCGGTCGAACAGGGCGGGCAGCGCGATCTGCGCCTCCAGCCGCGCCAGCGCCGCGCCGAGGCAGAAGTGCGGGCCGAAGCCGAACGCCAGGTGGTCCCGCGCCCCGCGCCGGGCGTCGAACACCGCCGGTGCGTCGTAGTGGCCGGGGTCCCGGTTCGCCGCGGCGTAGGAGGCCAGGATCGCGTCGCCCTCGGCGATGACGGTGCCGTCGGCGAGCTCGATGTCGGTGGTGGCGAACCGCAGCGGCACGTTCGCCAGCGCCGGCTGCCAGCGCAGCGTCTCCTCGATCACGTCGTCCCAGCCGATGTCGCCTGCGCGCAACGCGGCGCGCTGCTCGGGATGCGTGGTCAGCGTGACCACGGCCTGGCCGAGCAGGTTCACCGTGGTCTCGTGCCCCGCGCCGATCATGAGGATCAGCGTGTCGGCGAGTTCCCGTTCGCTGAGCCGGTTCTGCTCCTCGTCGCGGGCCGCGAGCAGCCCGCTGGTGAGGTCGTCGCCGGGGTGCTGCCGCTTCGACTCGATGAGGTCGGTGAGGAAGCGGCCCATCTCCTGCGCCGTCGCCGCCGTCTCCTCCGGGGTGGCGGAGGTGCGGAACACCTCGTCGACGATGTGGCGCAGCGTCCCGCGCATCTCGGCGGGCACCCCGAACAGGTCGGTGATGACCGCGATCGGCAGCGGGTAGGTGAAGCCGGTGCGCAGGTCCACCTCGCCGGTCTCCGCGGCCAGCCCGTCCAGCAGCTCGGCGGTGATCTGCTCGATGCGGGGGCGCAGCGCCTGCACCCGGCGCGGCGTGAACGCCTTCGACACGAGGCCGCGCAGCCGGGTGTGCTCCGAGCCGAACGCGGTGAACATGTTGTCCACGCCGACCCAGGAGATCAGCGGCCAGTCCGCCGGGATCTCGCCGCGGATCCACGCGGGCCAGTGCTGCCGCGGGTCCTTCGACACCCGTGGATCGGACAGCAGCCCGCGCAGCTCGCCGTGGTCGGTGATCACCCACGCCGGGACGTCCCCGGGCAGCGCCACCAGCGCGGCCGAGCCGTGCGCGCGCAGCCGGTCGGCTTCCCCGTGCACGTCGGCACCGGCCGGGTCGAGAGCGGCTACCGGGCACTGCGATGCGGGCATCCTGATCCTCCTGTGGTGGGGTCGGCGAGCGAGGACACGGCTGGGAAGCGCACCGGCAGGGCCGTCAGCGCCCGGTGGAAGGGGCCGGGGCGCCACCGCAGCGGTTGCTGATCATCCAGCTCGACTTCGGGAACGTAGTCCAAAAGGGTCTCCAGCGCCACGGTCGCGATCAAGCGCGCGGGCCTGCTCGCGGGGCAGGTGTGCGCGCCCGCGCTGAACGCGAGGTGCGCCCGGTTGCCCGCCGGGATCTGCCCCGACGGGTGCAGCGACGGGTCGGTGTTGATCGCGGCCATCGAGATCACCACCGGCTCGTCGGCGGGCAGCAGCACGCGCCCCAGGTACACCGGGTGCCGCGGGTAGGTGATCGCGTAGTTCGCCAGCGGGGTGAACCGCCACAGCACGTCGTCGAGCGCTTCGTCCAGCGCGACGCTGCCGGTGGCCACCGCGTCGGCCACCCGGTGCTCGGTCAGCAGCAGGTACAGCGCGTTCGCGATCCAGTTGCCCAGCGGTTCCGCGCCCGCGCCCATCGTGATGATCAGCTGGTGCTGCAGCTCGTCGTCGTCGAGGCCGTGCGGGTGCTCGATCATCCGGGTCGTCACGTCGTCGCCGGGGTTCGCGCGCTTGTACCGGACGAGGTCGTTGACGCTCTCCTCCAGGTACCGGTTCGCCAGCTGCGGGTCGGTGCCGTCCCAGAGCGCGGCGATCGCGGCGACCATGGCCTGCGCGATCTCGGCGGGGCAGCCGAACATCTGCTGCAGCACCAGCATCGGCAGCTGCGCCGCGTACTCGCCGAGCAGGTCGGCGTGGCCGCGGCCGGTGAACCCGCCGATCAGCCGGATGGCGCTGGACTGCACGAAGCGCCGCAGCTGGGCCGGTTTCACCGCGGTGAGGCTGTTCTCCACCGGCGGGCGCAGCCGCGCGTGCCGCTCCCCGTCGGCGAACAGCGTGTTCGGCCGCCACGACATCATCGGCAGCACCGGGGTGTCCGGCGGAGCGGTGTCCTGCCAGCGGCGGGAGTCCTTGACGAACACGTGCGGGCTGCGCAGCACCTGCAGCGCAGTCTCGTAGTCCACCACCAGCATCGCGGGCACGTCCGGGGCCAGCGTCACCGGCACGATCGGGCCGCGGGAGCGCAGCCGCGCGTACACCTGGTCCGGGTGCGCGGTGAACTCGTCGCCGTGCAGCGGGATGCGGTCTTGCAGGTCGGGGCCGGGCAGGGCCGTCATGGTCGCTCCGTCGTCGGGGAGGTCGTCGGGGGCTGGGGGAGTGCGGTCACGAGCGCACCGTCGGGTCGGCGGCGTGCCTGCCGGAGGTCGAGGCCAGCAGCACGTGCTCGACCAGGTCGATCAGCACCCGGGTGCAGGAGCCGACGTCCCGCGCGTCGCACACCGCGACCGGCGTGTCCGGCTGCGGGTCGAGCGCTTCGCGCAGGTCCGCCACCGAGTGCAGCGGTGCCGAGTCGAAGGCGTTCACCGCGATCGCGTAGGGCACGCCGAGCTCCTCCACCCGGTCCATCACGTCGAACGAGTCCGCCAGCCGCCGGGTGTCCGCCAGCACCAGCGCGCCCAGCGCGCCGTTCGCCAGCGTCCGCCAGAGGTAGGTGAACCGCTGCTGGCCCGGCGTGCCGAACAGGTACAGCACCAGCTGGTCGTTGAGGGTGCGGCGGCCGAAGTCCAGCGCCACGGTGGTCGTCGTCTTCGCCGGGGTGAGGTGCACGTCGTCGACCGCCTCGCTGGCCGAGGTCAGCGATTCCTCGGTGTGCAGCGGCACGATCTCCGACATGGTGTCGACGAACGTGGTCTTGCCGACCCCGGCCGGGCCGACCACGAGGATCTTGGCCGACCGCCGTACCGTCTCCGCGACGTAGGCCGACTCAGGCGGAGGTGTCCAGGCGGCGGAGTCCATCGAGCACCTCCTGCAGCAGATCCGTGCTGGGCACCGACGCCGGGCGGTTCGCCGAGGCGGGCGTCAGGTAGCCCTCGTCGATCAGGTCGGACACCACCACCAGCGCCACCGTCAGCGGCAGCTCGGTGTGCGCGGCGATCTCGGCGACCGCGAGCGCACCGCCCTGGGCGACCTGCACGATCCGGCGGCGGTCCGGATCGAGCTCGGGCACCCCGCCGGTGGCGGCCGCCCGCACCAGGGCGGCCGGTTCCACCGGTTGCTCCGCCCGGGCCCGGCCCCGGGTGAGCACGTAGGAGCGCACCAGCTCCGATTCCCGGCGGTGCGGTCCGGGGGTCACGAACTCCGCCTGGCGGCGGTGCGCGCAGCCGTGCCCATCTCCTGCCCGAGCCGCTTGGCGGTCATCTGCATCTCGGTCGACACCACGCCGAGGTCGGTGTCGGCGTCGGTCACCAGCACGAGGTAGGACTCCTCGCCGAACGGTTGCAGCAGCTGGTAGCCCTGCGCGTGCTGCACCAGCACCTGCTCGAAACCGCCGGTGGGGTAGCCCAGCGGTTCCATCCCGTGCCGGGCGCAGGCTTGCAGCGGCGAGCTGACCGCCGCCCAGCGCTCGGCGTCGGCCTGGTCGAGGCCGGTGTTCTTGACCAGGAGCATCCCGTCGCCGGACACCGCGATGGCCGCCCGGATGCCGGAGTGCTCGACGAGGTCGTCGAGCACCCAGCTCCGGTCGGGTTTCGGCGCCGTCGGGGCCGTCTCGGTCATGCTCGTGCATCCCTTCTGGAAGTGGACGTGTCCAACGGGTCGTCCCCGTCGTGGTCGGGCGCGGTCTCCGCGTCGTCGTCGGTGGTGCGGGTGGCGCGCTGGAGCCCGCGCAGGCCCTGGGCCGCGTCGGTGGTGCGCCGCTGCGCCCCGTCGGCGATGGGCTGCACCGAGGCGCCCTCCGGCGCGGACAGGTCGCCGGAGCGGGTCATGGTGCGGCGGGGGCGCTTGGGCAGTCCGGCGGCGGTGGTCGTGGCCGGTTCGGCCTGGCGGTGCCGCGGCGCGTCCGGTCCGGCGGCGACCGGTACCGCCGCCGGCTCCGGGGCGCTCGGCCGGATCCCGGGTTCGTCCTGCCCGGCGGAGAGCACCGGCTGCTGCTCCAGCGTGGTCAGCAGGTGGTGCGGCACCAGCAGCACCGCGCGCAGCCCGCCGCGGCTGGAGGCGGCGTCGAGGCGCACCGTGAACCCGTAGTTCGCGGCCAGCACGCTGCACCCGGCGAGCCCGGTGCGCGGCGGGTTGCCCAGCTCGGTCAGCTCGATCTCCGAGTCGCCGCGGGACAGCAGCGCGTTGGCCTGGTTCAGCGAGTCCGGCGGCATGCCGACCCCGCCGTCGTGGATCTCCAGCGAGACGCCGTGGTACTCGGCGGTGATCAGCACGTCCACCGGCGCGGTCGGCGGGGAGGAGCGGGTCGCGTTGTCCAGCAGTTCGGCCAGCGCGGCGCTGAGCGGTTCCACCACGCGCCCCAGCACCGCGGTGGTGGTGTCCCGGGTGGACAGCCGAACCCGCTCGTAGTCGTGGATGCGGGACTGGGCGGCGCCGACGAGCCGGGACATCAGCTGCGGGCTGCGCTGCTGGCCGGGCGGGGATCCGCACAGCACGGTCACCAGCTGGGCGCGCCGCTGCGCCTGCGCCAGCAGGTGGTCGATCGGCAGCAGGTCCTCCAGCACGTCCGAGCCGTGCGTGCGCTGCATGTCGTGCAGCCGCCCGGCCGCGTTGTTGGTCAGCGCGAGGATGCGCCGCATCGTGCCGCCGAGCGCTTCCTGCGCGCCCTGCACGATCTCGCGGCGGAACTGCTCGTCCGGTTGGACGGGCAGCGGTTCCAGTGCGGGGGCGGTGGGCGGTTCCACGGCCGCGGCAGGTGGGGCCTGCGCGGGTTCCGGTGCCGGGAGCGGTTCGAGCGCCGAGAGCTGCTCGATCTCCTTGTGCTGTTGGCGCAACCGAGCGCTCAACAACGCCACCGCGGCTCCCAGCAGCACCACCAGGACCACCAGGCCGCCGAGTATCCACCCTGTCGTTTGTTGCATCGCCGTCCTCACCCATCCCGCGCCACCGCGGGTACCTCGGCCTTGCCAGCCGGCTCGTGGTGCTGCGTGCGGCAGCACCACGGCGCACGCGGGCCACCGTAGCGAATGTTGATCACATTGAGTACAGTTGGCCGGTTCGGCCATGATCAACTTCGGAAATGTGATCGAGCACTGCTCCGGGCGGGTGACCGAGGTCTTGCGCGGAGTGCCCCCGTCTGCTATCGCGTGCCGGATTTCGCCGTCGTGCGCCGCCGAACGAGCGTCCGCGGGGCCGTTCGGGGCATCGGTGCAGGTGTCCGGGTTCCACCGGAGCCGGTACCGGGCCCACGGCGGATCTTCATATGATGTTGGGAATGTCGACACCTGCCGTTCAGCCGTCGTTGGCCGCCGAGCCGAACCCGTACGTGCCCGGCCTGAGCTCCGACCTGTACCGGGGCATCGCGGGCGCGGGCGCGGCGAGCCCCGAGTGGCTGCAGGCGTTCGCCGAGTTCTTCACCGAGGCCGCGATCATCGGCTTCCTCGCGGCCTTCGCCGTGCTGTTCGTCCAGGCGCGCAACGACGAGGACCACGTGATGGCCCGCGCCGTGCTGCCGCCGCTGGGCACCGCGCTCGCCTACCTGGTCAGCGAGGTCGTCAAGTCCTTCATCCAGGAGGACCGGCCGTGCCGCGCGGTCGCGCACGCGCAGTCCATCGCGGCCTGCCCGGAGCTGGGCGACTGGTCGTTCCCCAGCAACCACTCCACGATCGCCGCGGCCGCCGCGATCGGCCTGTTCTGCGCGCGCCGGAGCTGGGGCTGGGCGGCGGTCGTCGTCGGGCTGCTGACCGGGCTGTCCCGGGTGTTCGTCGGCGTGCACTACCCGCACGACGTGTTGGTGGGCCTGCTGCTGGGCGGCGCCGTGGCGGCGCTGCTGCCGATGCTGGCGGAGCGGATCACCCCGCTGGTGGGGCGGCTCCGCGAGACGTCCGCGGGCGAACTGGTGCTCGGTGCCGGGGACGATGGCTGGGACGACTTCGCGGACTACGACGACCGGGACGAGCACGAGCACTTCGACGAGTTCGACGACTTCGACGGCGTCCGCGGCGAGGACCGGGCGCGCGCCGGACGTCCCGCGCCCGTCGCGGACGACGACCGCACCGTCCAGCTCCCCGCCGTCGACGACGCCACCGTCCAGCTCCCCACCGTCCGCCGCTGACCGGCCCCCGGCGGGCCGGCGCGGTTCAGCCCACGAGGCTGCGGAGCCGGGGCAGCAGTTCGCGCCGGGAGAACTCGAAGAACCCGTCCTGGTGCTCGTCCCCGCCGACCTGCACGAGGGCGACGTCGGTGAACCCGGCGTCCCGGAACGACGAGACCGCGTCCACGATCGGCTCGACGTCCGGGCCGCACGGGATGTTCTCGGCCACGTCCTCGGGCCGCACGAACCCGGTCGCCGCGGCGAACCCGGCCGGTCCGGGCAGGTCCGCGTTGACCCGCCAGCCGCCGGCGAACCACCGGAACTGCTCGTGCGCCCGCTCGATCGCCGCGTCCCGGTCGGTGCCCCAGGACACCGGCAGCTGGCCGACCTTCCGGTCGCCGCCACCTGCGGAGTCCCAGCCGCGGCACAGCGCCTCGCTGGGATCGGTCGCGATCATCGCCTCGGCCAGCGGCGCGAACCGGGAGGTGGATCCCGGCCCGGACACGGCGATGCCGATCGGCACCGGCCGCGCAGGCACGTCCCACAACTTCCCGGCGTCGACGCGGAAGTGCTCGCCCGCGTAGTCGACCCGGTCGCCGCCGGAGAGCGCGCGGATGATCTCGACGGCCTCGACGAGCATCTCGTGCCGGACGCCGACCGACGGCCAGCCGCGGCCCACGACGTGCTCGTTGAGGTTCTCCCCGGCGCCGAGTCCGAGCGTGAACCGGTCCTGCGAGAGCAACCCGATCGTCGCGGCCTTCTGCGCCACGATCGCCGGGTGGTAGCGCAGGATCGGCGCGGTCACGTAGGTCATCAGCTCCAGCCGCTCGGTCACCTGGGTGACCGCGCCGAGCACGCTCCACGCGTACGGCGAGTGCGCTTGGGCGTCCAGCCAGGGCGAGTAGTGGTCGCTCATCACCGCGAAGTCGAAACCGGCGTCCTCGGCGAGCGGGGCGTGGCGCACCAGCGCGCGCGGGCCGGACTGCTCGGTCATCAACGTGTATCCGATCCGAACCATGCCGCCCAGGCTGGCAGCAGCCGCGCTTGAACGCGTCCCGGCGGCCCGTGCGGTGCGCGGACGCGGTTCAGCCGGGGCGCGGGCAGAGCCCGTCGAGGGTGACGGCGATCAGCTTGCGCACCGCGTCGTCGGCGCGCGGCAGCTTCGAGGCGAGCGCCCCTTCGACCATCTCCAGCACGAGCACGAGGTCGGCCGGGTCGAGGTCGGTGCGCACTTCGGCCGCGGCCTGCGCGCGGTGGAAGGCAGGGGTGAGCACGGTGACCAGGGCGTCGGCGAAGCGCTGCTGCTCCTGCTCGGGCAGCTGCCGGATGAGGTTGACCAGCGGCCGCCGCACCACCAGGTCGGACAGCACGACGTGCAGCAGCTCGCGGAACGGCCGGTGCTCGCGTTCGGCGCCGTCGACGAGGCGCGCGAGGGCGTCGATGCGGTTCGCCGCGACGGTGGTGGCCAGCGCGTGCCGATCGGAGAAGTGGCGGTAGACGGTGGCGCGGCCGAGCCCGGCGCGGCGCGCGATCTCCTCGATCTGCACCGGTTCGGAGCCTTCGGCGAACGCCTCGTCCGCCGCCCGCAGGATGATCTCGCGGTTGCGGCGGGCGTCGGTGCGCTGCGGGGTCAGCAACGCTCGCCGTTCGCGCACGACGCGTGATGCTACCCGTGCGTAGTGAGAACGTCGACCGGTTTCCGCTCTCGGTTCGGTTCCCTACGCTTCCGAGCCACCCGCGCCCGTGATCAGCGATGACGCGCCGAGTCCCCCACCGCACAGGAGTCCGCATGCCCGAACTGAGCCGACGTTCCGTCCTCAAAGGCGCCGCCGTCGCCACCGGTCTCACCGCGCTCGGCGCGCCGAGCGCCGCCGCGTCGAACCGGGTGCGGCTGACCCGCGAGGAACACCGGGTCGTCGTCATCGGCTCCGGGTTCGGCGGCGGGGTCACCGCGCTGCGCCTCGCCCAGGCCGGGGTGCCGGTGCTGGTGCTGGAACGCGGCGTCCGCTGGCCCACCGGGCCGAACGCGGACACCTTCCCGAGCATCACGCGGCCGGATTCGCGCATCTCCTGGCTGGGGTCCACGCCGTCGCTGTTCGGCCTGGAGCTCGCCCCGTTCGACCGCTTCACCGGGCTGATCGAGCAGGTCCCCGGCCGCGGCATGGACATCATGTGCGCCGCGGGGGTCGGCGGCGGCTCGCTGGTCTACCAGGGCATGACGCTGCAACCGGACGAGGACGTGTTCAACGCGACGCTGCCCGAGCAGCTCGACTACCGGCGGATGGCGCGGGAGCACTACCCGCGGGTGGCGTCGATGCTGCGCCTGGCGACCGCGCCGGACGAGCTGATCGCCAGCGCGACCTACGAGCCGTCCCGCGCGTTCGCCCGCGGCGTCGAGCGCGCCGGGTACCCGCTGTCGAAGATCCCGATGCCGATCGACTGGGACTACGCGCTGCGCGAGCTGACCGGCGAGCTCAAGCCGTCCTACACCAACGGGGACTGCGCGTTCGGCGTGAACAACGGCGGCAAGCACTCCGTCGACGTCACCTACCTCGCCGCCGCCGAAGCCACCGGACGGGTCACCGTCGCACCCCAGCACCACGTCACCGACGTGGCGCAGGCCCCCGACGGGCGCTGGCAGGTGCACGTGGACCGCATCGCCACCGACGGCACCGTGCTGGAGCAGAAGCTCATCACGGCCGGGGCGCTGGTGATGGCGGCGGGCACCGCGAACACCACCAAGCTGCTGATGCGGGCCGCCGCCAAGGGGCAGATCCGCGACCTGCCCGACGGTCTCGGCTCCGGCTGGGGTTCCAACGGGGACCGCATCTACACCTGGACCAGCTTCGCCGAGGACTTCGGCTCGCCCCAGGGCGGTCCCGTCGTCTACGGCAGCCTGGAGTGGGACGACCCGGCGCGGGCCAACACGGTCATCCAGGCGTCGATCCCGCCGATCGCGGACCTGCGCACCACGATGCTCGTCGGCTACGGGGTCAGCGAGGGCCGCGGCGAGTTCGTCTACGACGCGCACAGCGACGACGCGGTGCTGCACTGGCCGCACGACGGCGACGCCGAGCTGGCCCGGCACGTCGACGAGCGGGTCGCCCGCATCGCCGGGGACGGCGCGGTGCGGCTGGACACCACCTCGCTGGTGCCGAACACCTGGCACCCGCTGGGCGGCGCGTCGATGGGCTCGGTCTGCGACCTGGCCGGGCGGGTGCTCGGCAAGCGCGGGTTGTACGTGCTCGACGGCGCGCTGCTGCCCGGCACCAGCGCGGCCTGCAACCCGTCCATGACCATCGCCGCCGTCGCCGAACGCGCCACCGACGAACTCGTCGCCCACGACGTCGGCACGGTGATCTGAGGCGGTCCGCCCGCGGCACCGGACGAGCCGGACCCGGCCGCGGCGGCGGAAGCCGCGATTTCCGCACCGAGCGGGCGAATCCGGCGCCGACCGGTACGGCGCGTGGTGCGAGCGCCACCGGGAGCGATCAGGGCCGCCCGCGTGCCCGGTCCTGTCGTGGTCGCGGTTTAAGCTGGTCGGTGGTCCGCCGCCGATCGCGGCGACCTCCCCGAACCGTTGAGAGATCGCGTGCTGCTCCGATTGCTGCGGGCCCACCTGAGGCCCTACCGGTCGTCGATCGTCCTGCTGGTGCTGCTCCAGCTGGTCCAGACGGTCGCCACCCTCTACCTGCCGACGCTGAACGCCGACATCATCGACCGCGGGGTGCTCACCGGCGACGAGGGCTACATCCTCCGCGTGGGCGCCGTGATGCTCGCGGTGTCGCTGCTGCAACTGGTCTGCTCGATCGCCGCGGTCGGGTTCGCCGCGCGCATCGCGATGTCGCTGGGCGGGGACCTGCGGGCCTCCGTGTTCGACCGCGTGCAGTCCTTCTCCGGTCGCGAGGTGGGCCGGTTCGGCGCCCCGTCGCTGATCACCCGCACCACCAACGACGTGCAGCAGATCCAGATGCTGGTGCTGATGACCTGCGCGATGATGATCACCGCGCCGATCATGTGCGTGGGCGGGATCCTGCTGGCGCTCAACCAGGACGTGGCGCTGTCCGGGCTGCTGCTGGTGATCGTGCCGGTGCTCGGCGCGTTCATCGGCGTGCTGGTATCCCGGCTGCGCCCGGTGTTCCGCGAGATGCAGCAGCGCATCGACACCGTCAACCGCGTGCTGCGCGAGCAGATCAACGGCCTGCAGGTGATCCGCGCGTTCGGCAAGGACGTGCACGAGCAGCGCCGCTTCGGCGCCGCGAACGCCGAGCTCACCGGCAGCGCCCTGCGCGTCGGGAACCTGATGGCGCTGATGTTCCCGACCGTGCTGGTCGTGGTGAACGTCTCCAGCGTCGCGGTCACCTGGTTCGGCGCCGGCCGCATCGACGACGGCAGCATGCAGGTCGGGGCGCTGGTGGCGTTTCTGGCCTACCTGATGCAGATCCTCATGTCGGTGATGATGGCGACGTTCATGTTCATGATGATCCCGCGCGCCGAGGTGTGCGCCGAACGCATCCAGGAAGTCCTCGGCACCGAGACCACCGTGCGCCTGCCGGAGCGGCCCGTCCGCGAGCTCACCGGGCACGGCGAGCTGGAGCTGCGCGACGTCGGCTTCCGCTACCCGGGCGCGGAACGGCCGGTGCTGCAGGGCATCACCTTCGAAGCAGGGCCGGGCGAGACCACCGCGATCATCGGCAGCACCGGCAGCGGCAAGAGCACGCTGATCAACCTGATCCCGCGGCTGTCCGACGCCACCGGCGGCGCCATCCGCATCGACGGGGTGGACGTGCGGGAGATCGACCCGGACCTGCTGACCCACACCGTTTCCTACGTGCCGCAACGGCCCTACCTGTTCTCCGGCACCATCGCGAGCAACCTGCGCCACGGCGACCCGGACGCCACCGACGAGGAGCTGTGGCACGCGCTGGAGGTCGCCGCGGCCGCCGACTTCGTGCGCGAGCTGCCCGGCGGCCTCGACGCCGAGCTGTCCCAGGGCGGCGGCAACGTCTCCGGCGGCCAGCGGCAGCGGCTCGCGATCGCCCGGGCCCTGGTGCGGCGTCCCGAGATCTACCTGTTCGACGACTCGTTCTCCGCGCTCGACTACGCCACCGACGCCGAAGTCCGCGCCGCGCTGCGCCGCGACACCGCCGACGCGACCGTCGTCATCGTCGCCCAGCGGGTCAGCACCATCCGCGACGCCGACCGCATCCTCGTGCTCGACGCGGGCGAACTCGTCGGCGTCGGCACCCACCCGGAACTGATGCGCGACAACGAGACCTACCGGGAGATCGTCCTGTCCCAGCTCACCGAACAGGAAGCGGCATGAGCGCCCCCACCCGCGCCCCCGGGCGGGCC
>NZ_JAIUKC010000223.1:0-11794 GCF_020177435.1 Saccharopolyspora sp. 7B
GCTTGCGGGGGCCCCCCCGCCCCCGCCCCCCACCCCCCCCCCCCCCCGGGGCCCGCGGCGCCGGGGTGAGCGCTCGTTCGGCGGAGTTGTTCCGTCGCACCGCCGCGGCGTGGATACTTCGGGTGCATGGGCGATGACGTTTCGTGGCGGATCAAGCAGGCCAGGGAGCGGGCGGGCATGAGCCGTCCCGTGCTGGGCGGTCTGGTGGGGCGTTCGGCCGAGTGGGTCAAGGCGGTGGAGACCGGACGGCTGCAGACCCCGAAGCTGCACACGCTGATCCGGCTGGCGAAGGCGCTCGACATCGCCGATCTCGCCGAGCTCACCGGGAACCACGACCCGGTTCAGGTCTCCCGCCTCGACGGCGTGAACACGCACTCCGCGCTCCAGGAGGTGCAGACCGCGCTCACCACGAGCAGGTTCCGCGCACCGGCAGGTGACATCGACCTGAGCCACCTGGGGGAGCGGCTGCGATCGGCGTGGACCCTCCGGCACGCCTCGCCGGACCACCGCACGAAGGTCGGACGACTGCTACCCGCTCTGATCCGCGACGCGCAGGACGCGGTGCGCGCGCAGGACGGTCCGCAGCGCAGGCAGGCGCGGCGCCTGCTCGCGGGAGTGCACCTGCTGGCCAACTTCTACGTCGCCTACCAGCCCGCGCCCGAGTTGGTGTGGCTCGTCGTCGATCGCGCGGTCACCGAAGCCCACGAGGCGGACGACCCGCAGCTGATCGGTGGTGCCGCCTGGGCGATGGTGCAGGTGCTGCGCGAGTCCGGACGCTGGGACGAAGCGCTCGAAGTCGCTACCGGGGCGCTGCGCCTGCTGGCGGCGCGACCCGAGGACGACGAGTGGAACGGGATGCGCGGCGCGCTGCTCGCGGAATGCGCGTTGACCTGGGCGCGCAAGGGGCGGCTCGGCGAAGCCTTGCGGTACTGGGACCTCGCCGACACCGCGGCCCGGACGCTCGGGCCGGGATACCGGCACGTGCAGTCGAGCTTCAGCGTTGCGGTGCTGCGGGCGCACGCGGTCAGCATCAACGTCGACCTGCGGCGCGGCGGCGAGGCGTTGCGGGCGGAGCGCAGGCTCGGCGGCGGCCGGATCGCCTCGGTGCCGCCCCGGGCACGGCACCTGATCGAGATCGCTCGCGCGCATGAGCAGCAGGACGACCGCCAGTCCACTTTGGCCACTTTGCGTGAAGCGCACCGCACCGCGCCGGAAACGACCCGGTTCAACGGCTGGGCACGGGAACTGTCCGCCGCACTGCTGGAGAATCCGCCCACCGGCGAGGCGGCTGCCGCCCGCGAACTCGCCCGGGGGCTGCAGGTCAGCTGATCAGGTGAGGGTACGGAAGCTACCCGGATGCCGGACTCCGCTCCCTAACGTCGTGGCATGCCGAAGAAGAAGTTCCTGCCGATGACGTGGGTGTTCGCCCGCACCCCGGCGGGACGGTCCTACACGTTCCGGTGGGGGCGCGGGGAGCACGTGATGACGGTGCACTCCGGTGACCGGCGCGGCTCGCACGACGACGAGCACCTGCTGGAAACCGTGCACACCGGCGGCGACTGGGACGACGACGAGGACGTGCGGGTGCTCGCGCGGAAGTGGTTGCGGTGCAACGACGAACTCCCCGAGCGCCCGCCGCGCCGCGGCCCCGGCCGCCGGTGAGGTCAGGACACCGCAGGCAGGTGCTCCTCCAGGTCGTTGAGCAGCGCGCGCACCGGCGCCCAGCACATCATCACGGTGTCGTCGTCGAAGGTCACCCCGCCCCGCAGCTCCGCAGCGGGGTGGACGAAGTTCCGGAACTCCACGACGTGATCGGCGAAGTTCTTCGCATCGCTCTGGATCCAGTCCCGCTCGTGCGCGGTGTCGAGCATGATCTGGAGCCCTGCCTTGTCCGGCTTGAACTTGCGGCCCGTCGTGCCGATGAAGCCCTCTTCGCGGATCTTCTCGTCGCGTTCCATGAACAGCGAGTACAGCAGTCCCTCCACGAAGCTACCGATGGCGATGATCGTCATCGTGTGCGCCCCGACCTGCTCGCACAGTTCCGCTTCCCGGGCGCGGTTGAGCAGCCGGTCGACCGCCGTCGCATTGGCGATCAGCAGCGGCAGGCGCGCTGCGAGGTTCTCCGGGGCGGAGTAGTGCGCGGCCCCGTCCGCTCCGACCTCGCCGAGCACCGGACGGCCGTCGACGAGCGAGATGACGAGTCCCTCCGCGTCCAGCTTCTCGTTGAGCTGCTCGCGGAACTGCTCGGCGATCACCCGACCATCGTCGTACTCCACCGGATCGCACACCCGGCACAGCAGCCGCTCGATCCGCGCGTGGTCGTCCCGGTTCTCGATCAGCTGCTCGGCCAGCCACGGCACTCGCGGTGTCCCGTCGTACTCGGGAGCGGGCGTCCACCCGGCCCGGCGCAGCAGCGGTTCCAGCTCGTACGACTTCCGCTCGTACGGCCCGCCCATGTCCACGATCACGGCGGCGACCCGTTCGGCGGTGCGGTCGTCCAAGGGCAACATGTCAGCGGTCCTCCCGATCTGCTTGGTCCTGGGCGATCTGCACGGCGCGGGTCAGGCGTTGCACGATGACCCGTCCGCGTTTGGCCTTGCCCAGCTCGGCCATGGCCTGGGTGATGCGTTCCTCGCGGTCCAGCTGCAGGCCGTCCGCCAGCAGCCAGCGGCACAGCCCGATCAGCTCCCGCTCGGTGTACTTGTCCATCGGCTGGCCGGGCAGCACGTCCGGGCGTGGCCCGCGCCGCGATTCGGGGGACGGGCCGGACGTGCGGACCGGCTCGGCGGGCGGCTCGGCGACGGGTTCCGCGTCCGCGTCGCGCATCGCCTCCTCCCACGCCTTGACGATCTTCTCGGTCTCGCCCGCGCGGTCCGCGAACCACGCCGAGGCCCACACGCGGTGGAAGCGCCAGCCCAGGTTCTCCAGGTGCGCCTGCCGCAGCCGGTCGCGTTCGCGGACGCTGTGCGCCCGGTGGTAGCTGTCGCCGTCCGCCTCGACCGCCAGCACCATCCGACCCGGGTGGTCCCGGTGCGCGAGCGCGAAATCGATGCGGTAGCCGGAGAAACCCCACTGCGGGTGGACCTCGACGCCCCGCTCGGTCAGCGCCCGCCGGACGTCCTCTTCGAAACCGTTGAGCTCTTGCGGCAGCTGCCGCCCCACCTGGTCGATCTCACCGTGCCGCTGTGCGAACTCCAGGTACCGGCGCAGCAGCTCGGTGCCGTTCGCAGTGTCCGAAGGAGCCAGCGCGCCCGGCTGGAACGAGCACACCACGCTCATCCGCCGCTTAGCACGGGTCACCGCCACGTTCAGCCGCCGCTCGCCGCCGGAGCGGTTCAGCGGTCCGAATCCGCGTCCGTCCACCCTGTCGTCGGCGCGCTTGGCGACGCCGATGGTGAGGATGATCGCGTCCCGCTCGTCGCCCTGCACCCGCTCCAGGTTCTTCACGAAGACCCGGGTGTCCAGAGCGGCCTGCGCGTCGAAGAACTCCTGCACGTCCGGGCGTTCCTGCACCGCCTGGCGCAGCTTCGCCTCGATCCGCGCCGCGTGCTTGTCGCCCATCGCGATCACGCCGAGGCTCTCGTGCGGGCGCGTCGTGGCGTGCTCCAGCACCAGGTCCACGACCCGTTCCACTTCGGCGGGTGCCGATCCGTCCTGGCCCGGCGAGGCCACCCCGTCGACGACGTGCAGCGACACCGGCGGTTCCTTGCTGGAGCCGGGGAAGGTGACCAGGCCGTCGCCGTAGATCTCCCGGTTCGAGAACGCGATGAGCCGTTCGTCCCTGCTGCGGTAGTGCCACCGCAGCTGTTCCTGGCGTTGGATCGGCGTCCGCATCGCCGTCAGGATCGACTCGTAGTCCTGCAGCGCCGTCTCGTCGCTCTCCCCGTCCTCGATGAGCATCCGGCCGAAGAAGTTCGACGGCGGCAGCTGCTTGTCGTCCCCGGCCACCACCAGGCTGCTGCCGCGCGCGATCGTCGCGATCGCGTCCTGCGGCTGGATCTGGCTCGCCTCGTCGAAGACCACCAGGTCGAACAACCGTTGCGCGGGCAGCGTCCGGCTCACCACCAACGGCGACATCGCCCAGCACGGGAACAGCGCCAGCAGCACGTTCGGCGCGTGCTGCACCAGGCTGCGCAACGGCATGTGCCGGGACTTCTTGTTCGCCTGTTCCCGCAGCAGCTTCGTCTCGTCCGGATGGTCGTCGCGCACCTGGCGCAACGCCTTGCCGACCTCCCAGAGCACGCGGTCGGCCGAGGAATCGCGGTGCTCGGAGTCGGCGTCCCGGTAGTCGCGGACGAGGCGGTCGTGCTCGGCGGCGGTGAAACCGCGCAGCGCGGGGGAATCCAGCTTGAACCGGTCCAGCAGCGACTTCAACCAGGTGTGCCGGAACAACGCCCAGGCCGCGTCGCCGTCGAGGTCCCGGCGGGCGATGTCCTGCACCAGCTGCCCGAGCCCCAGGCGTTCGAACTCGCCGAGCAGCCTGGTGATGTCCTCCATCCGCCACAGCGTGTCCTGATCGGCGACCAGCTCGTCGAGCTCGGCGTCCACCTGCTCGACCGGTTTGCGCTCCACGTCGCTGAGCTTCGCGAACAGCGCCACCGAGGTGAGCTGGTCGCGCAAGGTGTTGAACCGCTCCATCGTCTCGCCGAGCCCGGTCACCTCCGACGGGTGCCCGGCCGGATCGCCGAGCGCCTGCCAGCGATCCCGCTGGGAACGGACCGCCGCGAGCTTGCGGTGCAGCACCGAGCGCTGCTTGATCCCGTCGGTGGAGGCCTCCGTGAGCTCCTTGTGCAGCCGCCTGCGGGTCAGCCAGCCGAGCCTGTGCCCCGCCTGGGCGCGTTCCCGCCGCGAGGCGACCGCGAAGTACCAGTCGTCGAGCAGGGTGCTGAACACGTCCGGCCCGAACGCGCGCACACTGTCGTTGACCTCGCCCAGCAGGTGCAGCACCTCCTGCCAGCCCGCCAGGTCCAGCGGCGTCCGCAGCCCGGTCTGCCGCAGCACCGAGGTCATGCTCTCCCGGCCCGCGTGCAAGGTTTTCGTCGCCAGCGAGTTCAGCTTGAGCAGGATCTCCTCGATGTCCTGGGCACTGCGGATCTCCGCCTGCCACCAGGGCGATTCCCGCCGCACCACCCGCAGGCCGCCCTTGTCGATGAAGCCGCGCAGGCCCTCTTCCAGGCGCGTGGCGGTGTCGGCGTCGAGCAGCTGCAGGACCGGCTTGGAGAACACGTGCGGCGAAGCGGGCGCGCGGAGTTCCAGCAACTTCGCCTGCACCTGGAACGCGCTGAGCCCCCACGGATCGCGCGGCCGGTGCAGCTCGTCGGAGAACGAGCGCAAGGCGGCGCGCCGCTTGCGCACGTCGCGGTGGTGGGCGGCCACCTCGGGCCGGGTGTGCCGCCCCGCCGACTCCAAGCTGTCCTGCAGCTGGCGTGCCACGTGCTTCTTGTCCAACCGCTGCTGGTGCAGGTCGAACACCAGCTTGTCCAGTCCGACCTGCGCCAGCCGGCCGGTGACCGCTTCGATCGCGGCCCGCTTCTCCGAGACGAACAGCACCCGCTTCCCGCGCGCCGCCGCACCCGCGATGATGTTCGCGATCGTCTGGCTCTTGCCGGTGCCCGGCGGCCCCTCGATGAGCACGTGGTGCCCGGCCAGCGCGGTGTCGATCGCCCGCTGCTGCGAGGAGTCGGCGTCCTGCACCAGGAACTCCTCGGCCGGTTCGACCGAGTCCGCGGCCGGGGCCTCGTACCCGGCGGACTGCGCGCGCACCTCCGCCTGCGCCGGCTGGTCCCCGGCGAGCGCCGCGATCAGGTCGTGTTCGGTGAGCAGCTCCACGGCCTGCTGCAGGTCCTCGACCATCGGCTGCTTGGCGTAGTTGAACAGGCCGCACACCACGGCGGGTTCCACGTCGAGCGGGACGCCCTGGCGCTCGGCGACCGAGGCGAGTTCGGCGCCCACCCGGTCGACCTGCTCCTGCGGATCCTCGGTGGCGCCCAGCACCTCCTGCACGGCCGCGGTGAACGCGGGCAGGTCCAGGTCGAGGCCGTAGTCCTGGTCGAGCGCGTGCAGCAACACCGGGTTGATCTCCACGTCGCGCTCGGTCTCCAGCACGAACTCGCTCTCCGCGGCCGTGCGCGCGGTGATCCGCAGCGAGCGCAGCAGCAGCGGAGCGCGGGTGCCGCGCGCTGGTGCGTGCGCGGTCGCACCGTGCCGGGGCTTGGCCACGACCAGGCCTTGCGCGACTTTCCCGATGTCGATGCCCTGTTCCTCGGTGAACGCCGTCATGGTGCGCCGCAGCGAGCGGGCGCGGGTGCTCGCGTCCTTGTGCGCGGCGGAATCCTCGAACAGTGCGCTGAGCTTCACCGGCTTTCCGAGCAATAAATCCCGCACGAATGCGGGTTTCGCATTCGACAGGTCCAAACTCGTCGTCTTCGTGTTCTTGAAGTGCAGCAGCGTGTTCTGCGGGCCGAACTCGATGAGGTTCTTCGCCCATTGCTCTGCTGCTGCGCGCACGAGGTCGAGGCGCTGTTCGTGCTGGTCGGCGGGCATGCCGCGGATCTCCTCTACCGGAAATGTCGCACTGATTCCTGCTGACGCGGTGCAGGGCCGCCGATCGCGGCGAGCCCAACAGGATCTCGAACCACCGGGGCAGCGACAATCGTCTGAAAGGGTGAGGATTCCGCGGTGTGCGGCGCAGTTCCGAGTGGTTCTTCTGCATCGTGCCGCATGGTCCGACCCGCATTGCAAGGGGTCGGGGATCAATGGCTCCGGATATCGTGCTAGTGCTCGTGAAGTCGCCGGCAGCGGTGGAGCGGCGATTCGAGGCGGGTCCCGAACTGCGAAGCGGTAGGGCGGAGTGATCCGCCCTCAGTAGTCCACAGTGGACGTGTCGGAGGTCTTGCGCGCCGGATGCGATGCACCCCCGGAACAACGCATCCGGCGCGGCACCGCGTGCGCGGCGCTCCCTGACCCCCTGGCTCGGGTGGCAGGAACGCGGCGCACCGGACCGAGCCGGACGCACCGAAGGCCCAGCCGCGGCCCTCCCGGTGCGGAGTTCGTGGCTGAGTTGATTCCTGCTGGTGAGCAGCCTAAATTGTGGCGCCCGCCGAATACAAGGGGATGAGCGCTTACAGTGGGACGCCAGGGGTGCTCGAACCCCTGCGCTTCCTGGGGGTGTTCGTCGTGTCGGGTGGTCGGCGCGTCAGCGCGCGGCGTTTCCGGTTGCTCTGCGAGCAGCGCGGCTACGGTTACCCGGAATTGGCCCGTGACCTGCGCAAGCGGGGAGTCGTGGTGTCCAGGGACGGGATCGCGAGATTGGGCCGGGCGCCCGATTCACCGCTGCCGCTGTACGCCGCCGAACTCGCCGGGCTCCTCAAGACCTCCGTGGCCTACATCACGGGCCGCGACGGGCAGTTCCTCGGCAAGCGGTTCCGCGACCTGTACCGGCAGCGCGGGTGCTCGCTGGCGGCGCTGGCCGACCAGCTGCACCGCTCCCGGCAGGTCAAGGTCTCCACGCAGTACCTGCAGCAGCTCGCCTGCGGCCGGAACACGAACCCGCGCGCCGAGATCGTGGACGGGCTCGCCGCGCTGCTGGGCACCACGCCGGACTACCTCAACGGGTGCGACGAGGTCGTGGTGCCCGAACAGGTCCGGCGCACTCCGCGTCCCGGGCCCCGCACAGCCGCCGAGAGCTGAACCGGTCAGCCGTGCGCGGCCGGCCGCTCCTGGTGCGCGTGCAGCGCGTGCGCCCACGCGACCAGCGGCTCGGCGACCACGCGGAAGTCCAGGCCCGCCCGGCTCAGCGAGTAGGTCGCGGGCCGCCCGCCGCGGTCGTGGTCGACCAGCCCGCGCCGCTCCAGCTCGCTGAGCCGCTGCGACAACGTGACCTGGCTGATCCCGACCTCGCGCGCCAGCTCGTTGAAACCGCGCGGCCCGGTCAGCAGCACGCACACCACGTGGATGGCCCACTTCTCCTGGAACAGCCCCAGAACGCCGCCGGAGACCTCACCGGGTTCGGTGGGGCGCAACCCGTTCCGCGTCGCCCACGCCGTCATCTCCGCGAACATCGGCCGCAGGCCCGCGCCGCGTCCGGTCAGCGAATAGCGGGTGCGCGGCGGAGATCCGTCCAGGACCTCGCGGCGCACCAGTCCCGCGTCGGCGAGTTCCGAGAGCCGCTGCTTGAGGGTGCTGGGGCCGGGGCCGGGAACCTGCCTGCGCAGCTCGTTGAAGCCCAGCGGGCCCGCACTCAGCGCGTGCACGACGTGCAGCGCCCAGCGGGTGTTGAGCACACCGACCGCGGCGACGAACACCTCGTCGTAGCGGACCTCGGTCGCTCCTTCCGGCACACGCCCATGATACGGACCGCTCCGCGCGCTCGGGCGCTGCGCCGTCCTCGCGCGAACGGCGCGAGGGGATCAGCGGGGCGAAGTTCCTCCCAGGCGCGGAGACCGCCCCGTTCCGCGTCCGGGAGTTCCGCTCACTCCGGCCTGCGGTGCCCGCCGCCCGCGTTGTTCAACCCGGACAGCAGCCGCTGCATCACCTGCGGGTCCAGCTCTTCCGGCTCGTCGCCCAGCGCCTCGGCGGCGGGGGAGCGGCGCTTCTCGCGGCGCGGCAGCGGAACGGCCGAGGCGTTCATCCCCGGCGGCAGCGCGAGTTCGCACCAGCGGCGGTTCCCGACTCCGCGCAACGGCTCCACGCCGGTGCGCTTCCCCTCCAATTCCTGCAACGTGGCGGGAGCGGGGCCGCGGGTCTCGTCCTCTACTTCGATGACCAGGCAATCGCCGCGCAATCGCAACCTGATCGTGAGGAATCCCGGAGATTTCGGGTCGGATGCCTGCACCGCGGCGTTCACCATGCTGAGGGTGGTCTGCGCGGCCTCGTCCGCGAGCGGCCGCAGCGACCACTCGCTGAGGGTGAAGCGCACGAAGATGTCAGTGCAGTTCATCGCGGTGGGCAGGGCGATGAGTCGCAGGTCGTCGACCTGTGCGGTGTCGGCGTTCACCTGGTTCCTTCCTGTCGTGCTCCGGTGCGAGCCGCAGTCGTCACCCGGACTCCGTATCTTGCCAACCTGGCTTTCTCCCGCGTCCGGCAGGGTTGCCGCTGAGGGTGTCATGCCGGACGGTCCGCGCGACAGTCACGATCCGAACGCGGCGAGGGCCGTCGTGCGGTGCGGCGGAGGGTTCGTGATCGATCCATTGTGCGCACCGCCGCGCCGGTGGTGATGAGCTCGGTGACAACGTGCGCCGGAATTTCGGTGCGGGCAGCGGATTTTCCACGCGGAACGTTGTGCCGGGGGATTCCCCTCGGTAGCGTCCGAATCGTCCGGTGGCAATTGAAATTCCCGCCAGGCATCGCACTTCTCATCTCAGTCGGAATGTCCCGCGCGAACTCGTGCGTTCGCGCGGCGGCTGGAAGTTCTCTAGTGGTCCGAAATGAACGCCGGGCGGTGTCCGCAGCTCGGGCGCCGATGCCGCGCGCAGACTGGAGGAACTGTGCACCTGAACGCCGAACGCTCTCGAACCGCCCGACGCGGGGCGGCCCTGGTCGCCGGGGCGGCGCTGGCCGCCACCGCGATCGGGACCGGAACCGCCGCGGCGGAGCCGGTGACCACCACGCTCGGCTACACCTGCGACTTCCCGCTGATCGGCAAGGGGCCGGTCAGCACCGACATCGCGGTGACCCTGCCCGACTCCGCGGTCGCCGGCCAACCCATCGAAGCCACCGACTTCAGCGCGGCGGTGACCGTCCCGGAGGACACCGTGAACGGGTTCGACCTGGTCGGCGCGGCGACCGTCGAAGGATCCGCCACGGTGACCGCCGTGGTCACCGACGGGGCGGGTGCCGCGCAGGACGTGGTGATCCAAGACCTGCCGGTGCCCAGCACGCCCATCCCCGACTCGGGCCCGCTGGTGGTCACCGCCGCCGGCCCGGTGCCCGCGGTGACGCCCGCGGCGGCCGGGGCGGCGACCGTGTCGGTCGCGGACTCCTTCACCGCGAAGCTCACCCCGAAGAAGGCGGACGGTTCCGGCACCCTGCTCGGCACGTTCGACCTGACCTGCACCGTCGACCCCGGGCAGGACCTGGTGCTCGGCACCGTCGCGGTCACCGAGGCCGCGGTGGCCCACCGCAGCTGACCCGCAGACCCCCGGGCGGGGCCGACCGCCCGGGGGTTCCGGGACCGGCGACCGCGCTCGATCTCGGTTGGGCGCGGATTCGCCGAGCTGAACCGAATCGGTGCCTCGCGGTGCGGTTCACTGGTGCGCTGTGCCGCGGATCACCCGAGAGGAGCCCACCGTGCGACGTCTGCTCGTCCTGGCGACCAGCGTGCTGGCCGCCGCGCTGCTCGCCCCTCCGGTGGCCGCCGCGGCCCCCGGGGTGGCGATCACGCACCGGACCGTGCCCGGTGCCGACGGCGTCCCGCTGGAGGCGAAGGTGATCGAACCGACCGGGCGCGGCGACGGCCCGTTCCCGCTGCTGGTGATGCCCGCCAGCTGGGCGACGCCGAACATCGAGTACGTCGGTGCCGCCGCAGGCATGGCCTACGACTCCGGGTACGTGGTGGTCACCTACACCGCCCGCGGCTTCTACGCTTCCGGCGGAGCCGTCGACGTGGGTGGCCCGGCCGACGTCGGGGACGCCTCCGCGGTCATCGACTGGGCGTTGGCGAACACCGGCGCCGATCCCGCGCGGATCGGGATGGGCGGCATCTCCTACGGCGCGGGGATCAGCGTGCTCACCGCGGCCGCGGACCCGCGGGTGCGGGCGGTGGCGGCGATGAGCGGCTGGAGCGACCTGCTCGCCTCCCTCTACCCGAACGAGACCGTCAGCACCCAGGCGGCCGAAGCGCTGCTCGCCGTCGGGCACGTCACCGGCCGGTTCGGCCCGGAGCTGCGGGAACTGGAACGCGCCTACCGGGAGGACCGCGTCGAGGACGTGCTGCACCTCGGCGACGACCGGTCCCCGCTGCGCGAGGTCGACCGGCTCAACGCGAACGGCACCGCGGTGCTGCTGGCGAACGCGTGGGAGGACTCGCTGTTCCAGCCGGGGCAGATCACCGGCCTCTACCGGCGGCTCACCGGTCCCAAGCACCTGCTGCTGTCCCCGGGCGACCACGCCACCCCCGACCTGTTCGGCGCCGCCGGGCTCCCCAACGACGTGTGGGACGCCGCCCGCCGCTGGTTCGACCACCACCTGCGCGGCGCGGACAACGGCGTCGACACCGAGAACCCGGTGCGGCTCGCGCCGATCAGCGGCGGCACGTGGCGCGACCACCCCGACTGGGAGTCGGTCACCGGCACCGTCGACACCCGGCACCTCGCGGCCTCCGGGCTGCTGTCCGACCGGCCGCAACCGGCGTGGCGGCGCGAGGTCCGCACCGGCGTCCCGACCGCCGCCGACAGCGGCACGATCTTCGTCAACGGGCTGCTCCAGCAGTTCACCGGCATCCCGCCGCTCGCCCCGGTCGGGCTGCTCGACCGCGCGGCGGCGGGCGTGTGGCAGACCGAGCCCTACCCGACCGGCGTCACCGTCGCGGGAGCGGCGACGCTGCACGCCACCGTCGTCCCCCGCGCGGAGACGACCTCGCTGGTCGGCTACCTCTACGACGTGGACCCGGCGGGCGGCGGCAAGCTCATCACCCACAAGCCGATCACGTTGCGCCGCAGCACGATCGGCGAACCCCGCGCGGTCGACCTCTCCTTGGAACCCGCGCTGTGGCACGTCCCCGCCGGCCACCGCCTCGCCCTCGTCGTCGACACCGTCGACCCCCGCTACGCCACCGAACCCCCGGGCCCGACCACCA
>NZ_JAIUKC010000224.1:0-11548 GCF_020177435.1 Saccharopolyspora sp. 7B
CGGTCGGGGAGCGCGGGTGGGGGTGGGCTCAGCGCCCGTCGAGCAGGGCCCGGCGCGACGGCTGCCAGCGCACGCCGAACACGCCCATGCCGAAGTCCAGCGTCACCGCGTGCGTGCGGGCGTGCCGGTCGAGCGACAACGGCTTCGGCGGCGCCACCTCGTTCGCGGCCGAGTCGCCGACGAAGCTCTCCACGTGGTCGGGCGGGCAGGCCGGGTCGAACTCCAGCTCCACCACGTACTGCCGCACCGGTAACCGGAACAGCCGGCAGAAGGTGTGCTCCGGCTCGTTCGCGCCGGTCGGCATGTCGGAGATCTCGTATTCGAGCAGCATCGTCTCGCCCCGTTCGAGGGGCCGGTCGAACAGCAGCTCCGCCACGATCACGTCCCGGGCGTGGTCGGTGAGCACCTGGCCGATGCGGCAGGACCGCAGCGGGCGGATCGTCGGCGACACCGGGCTCGTCGAGGCGCCGTCGAACATCACCACCCAGCGGTCGGCGCCGTTGGCCTCGGCGCGCACCAGCTTGCTGGCGCGCACCATGCGCTGGTCGCCGTAGGCGTCGATGTGCACGACGTCGTGCTGCGAGAGCCGGGTCAGCTTGCTGTCGTGCGTGGTGTCGATCCTGGTCAGCAGCTCCACCGCGGACTCGTTCTCGGACCACAGCTCGCTCAGCGGCGGCGCGTCGTGCGCGGCCTGCCGGGTGCGGCCCCGCGGCCGCGGCGGTCCGAGCAGCGCCGAGAGCGCGCCGTCCGGGATGCCGAGCACGTTCTCCAGCTGTTGCAGCGCGAGCAGCGAATCGGGGCGTTCCGGGCGCCTGCGGCCGGACTGCCAGTAGCTCAGCGCGGTGATGCTCACCGGCGTGCCGCGGGTCTGGAGCCGGTGCTGGATGCGTTCCAGGCTCAGCCTGCTGGCGCGGATCGCCGCGCGCAGCGCCACCTCGAACGGTCCGGTTCGCAGGAGTTCAGCGAGCTCGGGCGATACCGGTGGGGCGGGCTCGCTGCGGACGGCTGTGCGCGACGTGGAACGGATGTCGGTCTTCGGACCGGTCATGGTTACTCCTCGTGTCCGCCGAACTCGCGAACTTACGCTAATGAGTGAGACTCGGGCACGCAACGATCAAGTTTCGGTTCCACGCACCTACTAAAGTGTGAGGCCAATTCGCGCTCTTTGTGTTCGGCCGAGCGTTCTTTGCTCCGCCCGGCCCTCTCCACTTCCCCGAGTGCGCGAACCGGTGCTCGGGGTCTCGACGAGAACGCGCATCCGCCGCACCGGGATTCCGGGCGCCCCGCGCCACGTCGGGAGTGGTCCGCCGAAACCGGCACCGGCGCGCGGAAACCTGCTGGACGGCGCCCCTGCCACGTTGGATAGCCTGGTGCCCCTCACGTCCGCGGTCGCCACCGAGCCGTGCCGCGCCCGGACGTCGCAGCACCGCCGCAGGGCGGTTGTCGCACCAGTCGACCTGAAGAGGAGCTCAGTACCCGTGATGCGCACGCACGAGGCCGGATCGCTTCGCGCCGGTCATGCCGGGCAGTCCGTCACCCTGGCAGGCTGGGTGGCGCGCCGCCGCGATCACGGTGGAGTGATCTTCATCGATCTCCGCGACGCTTCGGGCGTCGCCCAGGTGGTCTTCCGCGAAGGCGAGATGGCCGAGCGCGCCCACCGGCTGCGCGCCGAGTTCTGCGTCCGGATCACCGGTGACGTGGTGCGCAGGCCGGAGGGCAACGAGAACACCGAGATCGGCACCGGCGAGATCGAGGTCTACGCCACCGAGCTCGAAGTGCTCTCCGAGTCCGCCCCGCTGCCGTTCCCGCTGGACGAGCATCTGGAGGTCGGCGAGGAGATCCGCCTCAAGCACCGCTACCTGGACCTGCGCCGCTCCGGCCCGGCCCGGATCATGCGGCTGCGCAGCGACATCAACCGGGTCGCCCGCGAGGTGCTGCACGAGCGCGACTTCGTCGAGATCGAGACGCCGACGATGACCCGCTCCACCCCGGAGGGCGCCCGGGACTTCCTGGTGCCCGCCCGCCTGCAGCCCGGTTCCTGGTACGCGTTGCCGCAGTCGCCGCAGCTGTTCAAGCAGCTGCTCATGGTCGGCGGGATGGAGCGCTACTTCCAGATCGCGCGCTGCTACCGGGACGAGGACTTCCGCGCCGACCGGCAACCCGAGTTCACCCAGCTCGACATCGAGATGAGCTTCGTCGAGCAGGACGACGTCATCGAGCTCGGCGAGCGGATCGTCGCGGGCCTGTGGAAGCTCATCGGGCACGAGATCCCGCTGCCGATCCCGCGGATGACCTACGCGGACGCGATGGCCCGCTACGGCAGCGACAAGCCGGACCTGCGCTTCGGGCTGGAGCTCACCGAGCTCACCGAGTACTTCGCCGACACCCCGTTCCGGGTGTTCCGCGCGCCGTACGTCGGCGCGGTCGTCATGCCGGGCGGCGGCAGCCAGCCGCGGCGGCAGCTCGACGCCTGGCAGGACTGGGCGAAGCAGCGCGGCGCGAAGGGCCTGGCCTACGTGCTGGTCGGCGAGGACGGCACCCTGTCCGGTCCGGTCGCCAAGAACCTCTCCGACGCCGAGCGCGACGGCCTGGTCGCGGCGGTCGGCGCGAACCCGGGCGACTGCGTGTTCTTCGCCGCGGGCGAGCGGTCCCCGTCGCGCGCGCTGCTGGGCGCCGCGCGGCTGGAGATCGGCGAGCGCTGCGGGCTCATCGACCACGACGCGTGGTCGTTCGTCTGGGTGGTGGACGCGCCGATGTTCGCGCCGATCGCCGACAGCGACGACGTCGCGGTGGGCAGCGGCCGCTGGACCGCGGTGCACCACCCGTTCACCGCGCCGAACGCCGACTGGGCGGAGACGTTCGACGAGGACCCGGAGCACGCGCTGGCCTGGGCCTACGACATCGTCTGCAACGGCAACGAGATCGGCGGCGGCTCCATCCGCGTGCACCGCGCGGACGTGCAGGAGCGGGTGTTCTCGGTGCTGGGCATCTCCGAGGAGCAGGCGCAGGAGAAGTTCGGCTTCCTGCTCGACGCGTTCAAGTTCGGCCCGCCGCCGCACGGCGGCATCGCGCTCGGCTGGGACCGGATCTGCATGCTGCTGGCCGGTGCGGACTCGCTGCGCGAGGTCATCGCCTTCCCGAAGAGCGGCGGCGGTTTCGACCCGCTGACCTCCGCGCCCGCGCCGATCACGGCCGAGCAGCGCAAGGAGGCCGGGGTGGACGCGAAGCCGGCCGCGAAGGGCGCGGACCCGGTGCCGACGGAGAAGCTCACCGAGAAGCAGAGCTGACCCGGCAGCCGCCGGACCGGGAACCGAGGGCGGGGCCGTGCTGCGCGGAGCAGCACGGCCCCGTTCTTCGTCCGGCGGAGCATGTCGCGCGCGAATCCATGCAACGCGAGCCCGCCTCGCTTCCGTCGGGATGACGTGGGAACGCCGGACCGGTGCGCGACGGTCTCGCGGGTCCGGTTCCGGTACCCGTCGGCGTGAGTGGGGTACGGCCGAACGAGCACGTGCGGTGCGCGCGCCACTACCTGCGGTGGCGCACTTGACCGGTCTTGCCCGTTCGGGTTCAGGTTGTGGGGGTAGTGTCTGGAGACGATGAGCGTGGAGATCACTTCCGGCCCTCCGGAGGTCCGTGTGCCCGCCAGCACCACGGTGACCGATACCGTCGGCACCGCCGAAGCCGTGCTCAGCAAGCGCATGGGAGCCCCGGTCCGCCTCGCCGACGCCGAGGACCTCGGTGGCAGCGAGCGTTCCGTCGTGCTTCGCGTGCGGGTCGCCGAGACGCCGTACGAGCTGCCGCGGACCCTGGTGCTCAAGCACTACGGGGAATGCCCGGAGGAGGCCCGCTCGGACCCGTTCGCGCACGAAGCGGCGAGCTGCCAGCTCGCGACCGCGCTGCCCCCGGAGATCCGCGTCGGTCCCGAGCTGATCGCGCACGACGCCGATCGCCGGTTGCTGGTGCTGGAGGACCTGGGACGCGGTTCCACGCTCGCGGACGTGCTGTTCGGCGAGGACCCGCGGGCCGCGGAGCGGGCGCTGCTGGCGTGGGCGCGGGCGCTGGGCCGCCTGCACACGACGCTGGCCGGCCGGGAGGCGGACTTCGAGGCGCTGATGCGCCGGGTGGGCGCCAAGTCCTGCGCGGACCCGGTGGCCGAGGACATCGTGCGTTCGCTGGAAGACCTGCCGGGCCTGATCGAGCAGTCGCTGGGCGTGCCCACGCCGCCGGAGGTCTCGGCCCGGCTGCAGTCGGCGGCGGAGCTGCTGAACCAGAGCCGCTACCGCTCGTTCAGCCCGTCGGACATCTGCCCGGACAACAGCCTCGTGACCGGGACCGGGGTGCGGTTCCTGGACTTCGAGTGGGGCTGCGTGCGGGACGTGGCGCTGGACGCGGCCTACCTGCAGTACCCGTTCCCGTCGTCCTGGTGCTCGTACTCGCTGCCGGAGAACCTGGCGGACGGGATGCTGGCGACCTGGCGGTCGGAGATCGCCGAGGTGTGGCCGGAGCTGGACGACGACGAGGTGCTGCTGCCCCGCCTGTTCGACGCGCAGGTGCTGTGGGTGTGGGTCTCGACGTGGTGGTTCCTGCCCCGCACGGGCGAGTCGGACCGGCCGATCGACCTGCACATGCCGTCACCGCGGCGGAGCACGGCGCTGGTGGACCGCTGGCGCAAGCTGCGCGACGACGCGGTGGAGTGCGGTGAGCCGGGGTTGGCCGGCTACGCGTCCTCGATGGTCGACGCCTTGGTGGAGCGGTTCGGGGCCGGCGCGCTGCAGCTGCTGCGCTACCCGGCGTTCCGCGACGAGGAGAAGTGACCCGTTCTTCCGCGGCCCCGCGCACCGATCCCGGTGCCCGGGGCCGTTCCACGTCGCCGTGATCCCGACGTCACGTGCTGGACATCCGGATTTCGTTGAGATCTCATCGAAGTGAAACGTGCGTCCGCTCGATGCCACTCGAACGGGTCCACGTTTCGGATTCGACTCCGGACAGGTAGCGGAACGTGCATGTCGAGCGCTCTTCCTGCGTCTTATCGGGTGGGTCGGCTGTGCGCATTAATCTTTCTTCATCTTTGGGGCGATGATCACCCTTGCATTTATACTGGGTGAGTCGGATACGTTGTGTCGAGCAACCGGTGGACGCGCCCCTCCTGAAGCGGGAGCGCCCCGGGCGCGGACATCGGAGCGAATGCTCGCCGCGATGGCGCGAGCGCCTTCCGGATGGACGTACCGATCGGGCACCGTCGCCCCCACCCCCTCGGCCGCAGGCCGCCACCGCACGCCGTTCCAGGAGGCATGATGCGCATCAGGATCGTGAGAGCAGGAGTGTTCCTGCTGTTCACGGTTCTGCTCGCCGTCGTCGTGCCGTTCCAGTCGACGCTGTGCGCGGAACTGGCGGTGCGCAACACCTCCGAGATCAAGACGAACGAGATCAAGGAGCACAGCGAGAAGCTGCGCCAGCGCCCGGCGGCGTCCTCGCCGTCGCGGCGCGAGGTCCGGGAGCCGGAGCCGCGGGAGCTGCTGCCGAGGGCCTTCCGCGAGGACATCGCCGCGCGGCACACCCCCGCCACCTCCCGATCCGGCGGGCACGCGTGCTCGCAGCGCGACGCGCAGTGCGTCCGGGAGAGACACGCGCCGGCAGTGCTGCAGGTCTACCGGCACTGATCGGTGTTCCAGGAACGGAACACCGAAGGCCCGTGATCTCTTCAGACGCTCAGTGAGGCGGCGCAATGAACTTCGAACACCTGGTGGACCACGCGCGTCGGCATCCGCGCACGATCCCCGAAGCACACCGCCGGGAACTCGCCTCCGGGCAGCAGCCGGTGGCATTGTTCATCACCTGTTCCGATTCGCGGGTGATGCCCTCCCGCATCACCGGGGCCGAACCCGGAAAGCTTTTCGAATTGCGCACCGCGGGGAACGTGGTGCCGCACTACGTCCCGGATTCCGCGTCCAGTGAAATGGCGACGATCGAGTACGCCGTGCTGCAACTGCGCGTTCCGGAGATCGTGGTCTGCGGGCATTCGCACTGCGGTGCCGTGACCGCGAAGTGCGTGGCCGGGTGCGGCCTGGAACAGCTGCCGGCGCTGCGCTCCTGGCTGGGCACCGGCGAACCGCCGCGGACCGCGCCGGTCGGGCCCGACCCGGCGGTGCGCTCCGAGAGCAAGGCCCACGTCCGGGAACAGCTGGACACGCTGTTCGAGTACCCGTTCATCCGGGACCGCGTGGCGCAGGGCGATCTGCGGGTGCACGGGTGGTTCTACGAGATCGACACCGGTCTCGTGTTCCGCAGCCCGGATCGCACCCCGGATTCGCCCGCCGACGTGGACTTCCTGCCGCTGTGATCGCGGCCGCGCACCGGCGCGCGGTCCACGCGGCGTTCGGCGCGATTCGCTGACCCGAACACATCAATGCGGACCCGCCCGGGTGCGCGTCCGGAAACGGCGCGCACCGGTGGATCCGCGATCCGGCGTCCCGCGGTTCCGCGGACCGCCGGTCTTCCCCGAGCGGAACGGGCGCGGCCGCGTGCCGCGCGGAGGTCCCGCGGTGATCCCGCGGAGTTCGCGCGCCACGGCCGCCGCCCGCCGCTCAGCGCCCGCCCGCGTCCGCGCGGTCGCGGGCGTCTCCTCCCGACATCGATGGAGTGCATCGTGACCACTCAGACCAACGCGTCCGCCGAGCGGCGCACCGGTTCCGGAGTTCCGCAGTGGCCGAAGGGGACCTTCGGCGCCGACCTCGGCGCGTCCCTGGTGGTGTTCCTGGTGGCGCTGCCGCTGTGCGTCGGCGTCGCCGTCGCCTCCGGCGTGCCCGCCGAGCTGGGCATCATCACCGGTGTCATCGGCGGCATCGTGGTGGGCCTGCTGCCCGGCAGCACCATGCAGGTCAGCGGTCCGGCCGCGGGCCTGACCGTGCTGGTCGCCTCGGCGGTGTCCGAACACGGCCTCGGCACGCTCGGGGTGATCGTGCTCGGGGCCGGGCTGATGCAGATCGTGATGGGCATCGGCCGCATCGGCACCTGGTTCCGGGCGATCTCGCCCTCGGTCGTGCAGGGCATGCTGGCCGGCATCGGGCTCGTGATCATGCTCGGCCAGCTGTACCCGGTGGGCGGGCTGGAGCAGCCCGCGCACACCGCGGAGAAGTTCGCGGGGCTGCCGGGCCTGGTCGCGGCCATGTTCACCACCCCGCAGGGGCTGGCCGGGCTCGGCGCCACCGTCGTCACCCTGGTGATCCTGTTCGGCTGGCAGAAGATGCCGGAGAAGGTGCGCGGCATCCCCGCCGCGCTGGTCGCCGTCGTCGCGGTCAGCGCCGGAGTGTGGGTGCTGGGCCTGCCGCTGAAGATGACCGAGGTCGGCTCGCTGCTGGAGACCATCAACATCCCCACCGGCGAGGCGTGGGCCGCCGCCATCACCCCCGCGGTGATCGGCTCCATGATCACGTTCGCGCTGATCGCCTCCGCGGAGAGCCTGTTCAGCGCGGCCGCCGTGGACCGCATGCACGACGGCCCGAAGACGCAGTACAACAAGGAGCTCATCGCCCAGGGCGCGGGCAACGCGGCCTGCGGTCTGCTGGGCGCGCTGCCGATGACCGCGGTGATCGTCCGGTCCGGCGCCAACGTGCGGGCCGGGGCGAAGACGAAGGCGTCCCGCGTGCTGCACGGCGTGTGGTTGCTGCTGTTCGTGGTGGCGCTGCCCGGGCTGCTCGGCTTCATCCCGACGGCGGTGCTGGCGGCGCTGCTGATCCAGGCGGGCTGGAAGCTGCTGGAGCTGAACAAGGTCGTCGAGATGCTGCGGACGAACCGGCCCGAGGCGCTGGTGCTGGTGCTGACCGCGGTGATGATCGTGTCCACCGACCTGCTCATCGGCACGCTGATCGGCCTCGGCGCCGCGGTCGTGAAGACCGCCTTCGACGTGTCGCGGCTGTCGGTGACGGAGGAGGAGCACGACGACGGGCACCTGCGCCTGGAGCTCGGCGGCAACGCCACCTTCCTGCGGCTGCCCAGGCTGCTGGAGCGGCTGGAGAACGTGCCCGCGGACAAGAGCGTGCACCTGGATCTGAGCACGGTGCGGCACCTGGACCAGGCCTGCCACCAGGCGGTGCAGAACTGGGTCGCGCAGCGCGAGCGGGACAACGCCCGCACCGAGGTGGCCATGCCCGCGGGCGTGCGCTGACCCCGGCCGTCCGAGCGCCGCGCCGGAGGTGCCCCGACCGGGCACCTCTGGCGCGCCCGCGTCGGGGGTCCCGGGTAGCGTCGGCGGGGTGAGCGACGGGCTGTTCGACGAGGGGTTGTTCGGCGCCGAGACCGAGGACCGCGCCGGGGAGAAGCTGGCCGAGAACGCGCCGCTGGCGGTGCGGATGCGGCCCCGGTCGCTGGACGAGGTCCTCGGGCAGGGGCACCTGCTGGGCGCGGGCGCGCCGCTGCGCAGGCTGGTGGAGGGCGCGGCCCCCGCGTCGATCCTGCTGTACGGCCCGCCCGGCACCGGCAAGACGACGCTGGCGAACCTGGTGTCCCGCGCGACGGGCCGCCGCTTCGTGGCGCTCTCGGCGCTGTCGTCCGGGGTGAAGGAGGTGCGCGCCGTCATCGAGGAGGCGCGCCGCCGCCTCGGCCGCTCCGGTGAGGCGACGGTGCTGTTCATCGACGAGGTGCACCGGTTCTCCAAGACCCAGCAGGACGCGCTTCTGGGCGCGGTCGAGGACCGCACGGTGCTGCTGGTGGCCGCGACCACCGAGAACCCGTACTTCTCCGTGGTGGCCCCGCTGCTGTCCCGCTCCCTGGTGCTGCAGCTGCGCAGCCTCGACGAGGACGACGTGCGGGAGCTGGTGCGCCGCGCGGTCGCCGAGGAGCGCGGGCTGGCCGGGAAGCTGGAGCTCGCCGACGACGCGCTGGAGCACCTGGTGGCGCTGGCCGGCGGGGACGCGCGCCGTGCGCTGACCGCGCTGGAGGCGGCTGCCGAGTCCGCCGCGTCCACCGGTTCCGGCCGGATCGACCTGGCCACCGTGGAGGCCACGGTGAACCGGGCCGCGGTGCTCTACGACCGGGGCGGGGACCAGCACTACGACGTGGTGAGCGCGTTCATCAAGTCCATCCGCGGCTCCGACGTGGACGCCGCGCTGCACTACCTGGCCCGCATGGTGGAGGCGGGGGAGGACCCGCGGTTCATCGCCCGCCGCCTGGTGGTGCACGCCAGCGAGGACGTCGGGATGGCCGACCCGACGGCGCTGCAGGCCGCGGTCGCCGCCTCGCAGGCCGTGCAGTTCATCGGGATGCCGGAGGGCAGGCTGGCGCTGGCGCAGGCCACGATCCACCTGGCGACCGCGCCGAAGTCGAACGCGGTGATCACGGCGATCGACGCGGCGATGGGCGACGTGCGCGCGGGGCAGGCCGGCCCGGTGCCGCCGCACCTGCGCGACGGGCACTACGCGGGCGCGCAGAAGCTCGGCAACGCCAAGGGATACCGCTACCCGCACGACCGCGCGGAGGGCGTGCTGGAGCAGCAGTACGCGCCGGACGAGCTCGTCGGCACCGACTACTACGAGCCGACGGTGCGCGGCGCCGAGCGGGTGCTGGCCGAGCGGGTCCCGAAGTTGCGCGGCATCGTCCGCGGCGGGTGAGCCGCAGCGCAGGAACCAAGCCATCAGCATCGAAGGAGCCGCCGTGCGGATCGTCGTGACCCGGAACCTCCCCGAACCTGCCGTGGCGCTGCTGCGCACCGCGGGCGAGGTGCACGTCTGCGAGCGGGACCGGGCGCTGGACCCGGCGGACCTGCGCCGGGTGGTGGCCGGGGCCGACGCGGTCGTGGCGATGCTCGGCGACCGGGTGGACGGCGCGTTCGCCGACGCCGCCGGACCGCAGCTCAAGGTCGTTGCGAACGTGGCCGTCGGCTACGACAACGTGGACGTGCCCGAGCTGACCGGCCGTGGCGTCACCGTGACGAACACGCCCGGGGTGCTGACCGACGCCACCGCCGATCTCGCGTTCGCGCTGGTGCTGATGGCGACCCGCAGGCTCGGGGAGGGGGAGCGGCTGATCCGCTCCGGCACGCCGTGGTTCTTCCACCTGGGGTTCATGCTGGGCACGGGCTTGCAGGGCAAGACGCTGGGGATCATCGGCCTCGGCGGGATCGGGCAGGCCGTGGCCCGCCGGGCGCGCGCGTTCGGCATGCGCATCGCCTACTCCGGGCGTCGCCGGGTGGCCGCCGGGGTGGAGGCCGAGCTCGACGCCCGGTTCCTGCCGCAGGACGAGCTGCTGCGGGAGTCCGACGTGATCTCGCTGCACTGCCCGCTGACCGAGCAGACCCGGCACCTGATCGACGCGGCGGCGCTGGCCGCGATGAAGCCGTCCGCGGTGCTGGTCAACACCAGCCGCGGCCCGGTGGTGGACGAGGCTGCGCTGGCCGCGGCGCTGCGCGCGGGCTGGATCGCGGCGGCCGGGCTGGACGTGTTCGAAGAGGAACCGGCCGTGCACCCGGAGCTGCTGGAGCTGGACAACGCGGTGCTCGTCCCGCACCTGGGCTCGGCGACCGAGGAGACGCGCACGGCGATGGCCGAGCTCGCCGCGCGCAACGTGGTCGGCGTGCTGACCGGGAACGGCCCGGTCACCCCGGTGGCGGCTTGACCGTCGGACGCGCCGACGAACCGGAAGCGCTCGCCCGGGGGTGGCACGGTAACGTGACGCGCGATCAAGACACCGGCGAATCCTCGTCGGTGGCAGGAAAACCACGTGGAAACCGGGAGGGCACGTGACGCCCACGCAGATCGCCGCGCTGATCGTCGCGGGCGCGTTCGTGCTGCTGGTCGTGCTGCTGGCGATCCCGCTGGTCAAGCTCGGCCGAACGCTGGACGAGGCGACCGTCGCGATCCGCAAGGCGCACGAGAACACCGATCCGCTGTTCACCGGGGCCAACTCGACCCTGACGCACGTCAACACCCAGCTGGAGCGGGTGGACGGCATCACGGCCAACGCCAAGACGGTCAGCGGCAACGTCTCGGCGTTGTCGTCGCTGTTCACGGCTACACTGGGTGGCCCGTTGGTGAAGACCGCGGCCTTCTCGTACGGGGTGAGCAAGGCTCTCCGAGCTCGCCGCAAGCGCAAGGAAGAGCCGTGGGGCAAGCACTCCCGCCGCAAGGGAGGACGCAAGTGAGGCGGATGTTCTGGTTCGGGGCCGGTATCGCCGCAGGCGTGTTCGTGACCCGCAAGGTCAACGAGACCGCCCGCAAGGCGACCCCGAGCGGCGTCGCCGAACAGCTCGGCGGCGCCATGCGCGAACTCGCGGGAGCCGTCGGCTCGTTCGGTGCGGACGTGCGCGCCGGGATGAGCGAACGGGAGCAGGAGCTGCAGGACGTCGTCGACGGCACCTCGGTGCCCCGCCGGCCGTCCGAGCCTCGCGCGATCGACGCTCGACCGGCGGAAGGCCGGGTGCGCCCGGCCGGTGATGGTGTGCGCGCACCGGCTCGGCGAGCTCGCCGGGCGGAGCGCTGAACGGCGGGCGTTCCGGGGAACCGGTGCGGCCCGTCCCGGCCCGCCGGTAGCGGACCGCCCCCGGTTCCCCGAACGC